>NZ_NCGB01000006.1:0-82698 GCF_002278865.1 Sphingomonas sp. 28-62-11
ATGATCTGCTCCTCGGTAAATCTGCTGCGCTTCATCGTCGTCCTCCTTCATGAAGGACTCTAGCTCAGACTGGCGGAGTTTCAGGGGAGCACGTCAGTGACATTGGCATTGCGCATGCACCGCTCGAAGAAATTCTGATTCCGATCGATACAGCTCTGTTGCGAATTCCAGCCCGAAGAAGGCTTGCTAGCGCAAAGTCGATTCTGGGTTTCGAGCGTCCTGCGACATTGCGCCTCGGCTGAACTGGAGGTCATTTGGGCATCCAGGCTCGAAAATGCCTGCATGCCAACGGCAATAGCGATTACAGATTGCAGAATAAACTTTGCCACAGCAGATCCCCCTTTTGCTGCGGGTGTAGCCGAAGGCGCATCATGGCCGGTTCGCCGATTAACCGGCCAGCGCCTTTGGCTTCCGCATATTTAAGTGATACGGACGGCTCATTCCAACATACAACAGAATGGCACCCGTGACGACTCCGCTCGACCGCATCCGCAATTTTTCCATCATCGCTCATATCGACCACGGCAAGTCGACGCTCGCAGACCGGCTGATCCAGCAGACCGGCGGGCTTTCCGCGCGCGAAATGTCCGAGCAGGTGCTCGATAATATGGATATTGAGAAAGAGCGCGGCATCACCATCAAGGCGCAGACCGTCCGGCTAAAATATGTCGCCAAGGACGGGCTGGAATATGCGCTTAACCTGATGGACACGCCAGGCCATGTCGATTTCGCCTATGAGGTTAGCCGCAGCCTTGCCGCGTGTGAGGGCGCGCTACTTGTTGTCGACGCGGCACAGGGCGTGGAAGCGCAGACGCTTGCCAATGTGTACCAGTCGATCGAGCATGATCATGAGATCGTGCCCGTTATCAACAAGATCGATCTACCCGCGGCCGAGCCCGAGAAAGTGCGCGCGGAAATCGAGGAAGTTATCGGCCTTGATGCATCGAACGCGGTGCTGACCAGCGCCAAGTCGGGCATCGGCATCGCCGACGTGCTCGAGGCAATAGTGACGCGCATTCCGCCGCCCAAAGGCGATGCCGATGCGCCGTTGAAGGCGATGCTCGTCGACAGCTGGTATGACCCGTATCTGGGCGTCGTCATCCTCGTTCGCGTGATGGCCGGTACGCTGAAAAAGGGCCAGCTGATCAAGTTTATGGCCACGGGCACCCAGCATCTGATCGACCGGGTCGGCTGTTTCCGCCCCAAGATCGAGCAGCTGACCGAACTTGGTGTCGGCGAGATCGGGTTCATCACCGCGCAGATCAAGGAAGTCGCGCAGACCGCGGTCGGTGACACGATCACCGATGCCAAGCGCCCCGCGCTTGAACCGCTGCCTGGCTTCAAGCTTGTCCAGCCGGTGGTGTTCTGCGGGCTGTTTCCGGTCGATGCCAACGACTTCGACAAATTGCGCGAGAGCATCTCCAAGCTTCGGCTGAACGATGCCAGCTTCAGTTTCGAGATGGAATCGAGCGCCGCGCTCGGCTTCGGCTTTCGCTGCGGGTTCCTAGGGCTGCTCCACCTGGAAATCATCCAGGAGCGCCTCACGCGCGAATATGACCTCGATCTCATCACCACCGCGCCATCGGTGGTTTACAAGATCAACCTCACCTATGGCGGCGGCGAGATCGAGCTGCACAACCCCGCCGACATGCCCGATCCGACCAAGATCGAGAGCATTTCGGAGCCGTGGATCGAAGCGGTCATTTATTGCCCTGACGAGTATCTCGGCTCGATCCTGAAGCTCTGCCAGGACCGGCGCGGCATCCAGAAGAACCTGACTTATGTCGGCGGCCGCGCGCAGGTGACTTACGAATTGCCGCTCAACGAGGTCGTGTTCGATTTCTACGACCGTCTGAAGAGCATTAGCCGCGGCTATGCGAGCTTCGACTATCACCAGATCGGCTATCGCGAGGGTGATCTCGTCAAGATGAGCATCATGGTCAATTCGGAAGCCGTCGATGCGCTGAGCATGATCGTCCACCGTGGCACCGCCGAAAGCCGCGGCCGGGGCATGTGCGAGCGGCTGAAGGATTTGATCCCTCGTCACCTGTTCAAAATTCCGATCCAGGCAGCAATCGGCGGCAAGGTGATCGCCCGCGAGACGATCGCGGCTTTGCGCAAGGACGTGACCGCCAAATGCTATGGCGGCGACGCCAGCCGCAAGCGCAAGCTGCTCGACAAGCAAAAAGAGGGCAAGAAGCGGATGCGCGAGTATGGCTCGGTCAGCATCCCGCAGGAAGCTTTCATCGCCGCGCTGCGGATGGGGGATGAGGGCTAGAGCTGGTTCGCCTTCGGTCGGCCCGGGTTCGGCGCTAAAACCGCAACATTACCCGGCGGGCGATCGCCGGGGAGATGTTGTGGACCACGCTCAGCAGCTTGGTCATCCCGACATTGGCTTCATGCCGATCGGTTTCCATGGCGGCGACAATCTGTCGCGCGCATTCCTCTACCGGCATTTTCTTGTGCGATTGGCCTGCCGTCATTCGTGTTTCGACCACAGGCGGCAGCACTTCCATGACATGGACGTTGCTGCCTGCGAGTTGCGCGCGTAGCGCCTGGGTGAAGCTGCGTAGCCCTGCCTTAGTTGCGCAATAAACCGGGGCGCCCTTGCTGGGGGCAATGGCCAACCCCGATGTGACGTTGACGATCATTGCCTGCGATCGCGCCCGGAGCCCGTCCATCAGGCGCGTAATCAGGTGAATTGGCGTCGTGAGGTTGAGCGCGATGCATTGATCGACCCGATCAAGGTCAATCCCCTTGGTCACATCGTACAGCGTGCCCATACCGGCATTGTTGACCAGAATGTCGATCGGCCATTGCCGAACCACGTCGACGATCTTGTCGCGCCCGGCATCGGTCGTCAGGTCGGCGTCGATGGCTTCGAGCCCTTCGGCATGTGCCGCGGCCAGCCGGGCTGGATCACGACCGCAAATGATCACGTGCGCACCCTTCACCCGCAATGCCCGCGCCAGGGCCAGGCCGATCCCGTCGGTGCCCCCTGTCACCAAGGCGGTCTTTCCGTGCAGGTCCATGTGGCCGATCCCCCAAGTTGATCATTAAAGCCGTTGTTGCGTCCGGTGCGCCGCCTTAACTGAGGCGGATGCGTACGCCCCACCAACCCGATCGCTTCAACGAAGACAAGGCCGCTTATGCCGTACGCGGGGCCGATGCGCCCGATCTGGAGGCCGGCGTGGCAGCCATCCGTAACGTATTGGCAACGCTACCCGCTCGCCCCGGCGTGTACCGGATGAATGATGCGCGGGGCGACACGCTGTATGTCGGTAAGGCGCGCGCGCTGAAGAGCCGGGTGACGAACTACACCCAGGTCGACCGCCTCTCGCGCCGCCTTCAACGCATGGTCGCGCAGACCCGCAGCATGACGATCGTCACGACCAATAATGAGGCGGAGGCGCTGCTGCTCGAGGCACAGCTGATCAAACGCTATCGCCCGGCCTACAACGTGCTGCTGCGCGACGACAAAAGCTTCCCCTTCATCCTGCTGCGGGCCGACCATGAATTTCCGCGTATCCAGAAGCATCGTGGCGCGCGGCGGGCCAAGGGCAATTATTACGGACCGTTCGCGAGTGCTGGCTCCGTCAACACCACGCTCAACGCATTGCAAAAGCTGTTCCTGCTCCGCAGTTGTACTGACAGTTTCTTCCGCAATCGCGATCGGCCGTGCCTGCTTTATCAGATCAAGCGCTGCTCGGCGCCATGCGTCGGGCGGATCGATGCTGATGCCTATGCCGATCTGGTCGCGGACGCGAAGTCGTTTCTGGCGGGCAAATCCACCGAAGTGCAGGTGAAGCTTGGCAAGCAGATGGAAGCGGCCGCCGAGGCGATGGACTTCGAGCTCGCGGCGATCCTGCGCGATCGGCTGCGCGCGCTGACCTTCATTCAGGGATCGCAGGCGATCAACGCCGATGGGGTAGGGGATGCCGATATCTTTGCGATGGCCAATCGAGACGGCGTGATCGGCATCCAGGCCTTTTTCATTCGCGGTGGGCAGAATTGGGGGCATCGCAGCTTTTTCCCCGCGCATACCAATGACGTGCCCGAAGATGAGGTGCTAAGCAGCTTTCTGAGCCAGTTTTACGAGGAAGTGCCGCCGCCGCGTACGATTCTGATCGATCGCGATTTGAATGAAGGCGAATTGCTGGGCGAGGCGCTGGGGGCTGCGGCGGGGCACCGGGTTGCGCTATCAACGCCGCAGCGCGGGGTGCGGCGGCGGCTGCTCGATCAGGCCAAGCGCAATGCCGAGGAAGCGCTTGATCGGCGGCTCGCCGAAAGCACCACCCAGGCCAAATTGCTGCGTGAAGTCGCCGAGTTGTTCGATCTGGGCGAGCCCCCTGACCGGATCGAGATTTACGACAACAGCCATATCCAGGGCACCAATGCGCTCGGCGCAATGGTCGTCGCGGGGCCGGAGGGGTTCCGCAAGGGCCAGTATCGCAAGTTCAACATCAAGAACCCCGATACCGCGCCGGGCGATGATTTCGCGATGATGCGCGAGGTGTTCACCCGCCGCTTTCAGCGCGCGCAGGATGAAGATCCTGATCGCGATCGTGGCGACTGGCCCGATCTCGTCCTGATCGATGGCGGTCGCGGGCAATTGAATGCGGCAAAGGAAGTGCTGGAAGGGCTGGGGATCGAGGATGTGTGCCTAGTGGGCATCGCCAAGGGGCCACACCACGGTCGCGACGGGCGTGAGGTTTTCCATTTGCTCGACGGACGCGAATTCCAGCTACCGGTCAATGCGCCGGTGCTGTTCTATCTCCAGCGGTTGCGTGACGAGGTGCACCGCTTTGCGATCGGCGCCCACCGGGCGAAGCGCGCCAAAGCGATCGGCGCGAGCCCGCTTGACGAAGTGCCTGGCATCGGCCCGGCGCGCAAGAAAGCGTTGCTTATGCACTTCGGCACCGCCCGCGCCGTCCGCAATGCCAGTTTGGAGGATCTGCAAAAGGCCCCCGGGGTGTCGGTCGCTATGGCGCAGGGCATTTATGATTTCTTCCATGCGCGGTGATGTGGCGGATTTCAGCAACAAAACGTTACAGCGCTGATTCGGAGTTTCTTCATCGTGTTGGGCTAGACCTAGCCCATGCCGACGCCCGTTTTCCTCACTGTCGACACTGAAATCATGTGGCGACACCATGTCGCCGGTCATGACGTGGAGACGCTGTTCGTCCGCTCGTTCGAGCCGGGCGGGGTCGGCGTTTCATATCAGGTCGGCCTGTTGCAACGCTACGGCTTGAAAGCGACCTATTTCGTCGATCCGATGCCTGCGCTGGTCTATGGCCTTGATCCGTTCAAACGGTTGATCGAGGCGATCCTGACTGCAGGGCAGGAAGTGCAATTGCATCTTCACCCGAACTGGATCGGCGCAAAGGCGGGGGATAAGGGCCATGGCCGTGGCCCTTCGAACATCAACGAACTGACACTCGATGCGCAGCGTGATTTGCTTGGTGGCGCGCGCGATCTGCTGGTCGCGGCTGGCGCGCCAACGCCGATCGCGTTTCGCGGCGGGAATTACGGTGCGAACGACGATACGCTCGCCGCGCTCACCGATCTGGCATTTCAATACGACAGCAGCCATAATGGTGCAGCGCACCCATGGCCGAGCGCGATCACCCTGGCGGAAGGCCAGATCGCGCCGATCGAACATCAGGGGATTGTCGAAGTGCCGGTATCGTTGATCGAAGATGCGCCGGGCCGGATGCGCCATTTTCAAATTTGTGCGCTGTCGGCTGCCGAAATGCGCGCCGCGCTCGACCATGCCATCGATAACGATCATGCAGCACTGACGATCGTCAATCACGGTTTCGAACTTGCCAACCGCAATGGCACCGCGCCCAATGCCGTCCATGTCAGCCGGTTCGAGGCACTCTGCACAATGCTTGCCGAGCGACGGGATGCATTGCCAACCGCCCATTTTGCGGACCGCCCTTTGCTTCGTCTCGGTCGCGATGATCGCCCGATTGGTGCAAGTATGACGCGTCGACGCTGGCGGCAGGCCGAACAACTTTGGTCCAATCTCGTCGCGGAGCGCGTGGCATGACGGCGATGCCGCTGCCCTTGCGGTTTCAAGTCGGCGCCCGTACCCTCATGGCCGTGCAGCGCCAGCTGGTCCGTGTGCCCTTGTCGTTGGATGAGGCGATGGAGGGGCGCTTGCCCGTCCTGCCGACGCTTGATCGAACCGCGCATGGCTATGCGATCACCTCGCTCCCCGCCGATCGGCGTGACGCGATGGCCTTTGCGGGCGGCGGCATGATCGCATTCGTCCGCCAGCACTACACCCGGCATTATATCGATCTGACGATCGGCTTCGATGCCTATCAGGCGAGCCTTTCGGGCAACACACGCTCGACGATCAAGCGAAAGACCCGCAAGGTCGCCGACGTTTCAGGCGGGACGCTCGATATCCGACGCTTTCGGACACCTGATGAGATGACGGCGTTCCACGATATCGCCCGGCGGATTTCGCTTCGCACTTATCAGGAACGGCTGCTCGGCAGTGGCCTGCCCGATGACGATGCGTTCCTGCGCCAGATGTACAGCGGTGCAGCTGCCGATTCAGTGCGTGCCTGGCTGCTCTATGTCGCTGGCGAGCCGGCTGCCTATCTCTATTGCCCGGTGCAGGGCGGAGTCGTGCGGTACGACCATGTCGGGCATGATCCGGCGTTCAATGATCTTTCACCGGGTGCGGTGCTGCAGATGGCGGCGCTGGGTGACCTGTTCGCCGAAGGGCGCTTTACCCGGTTCGACTTCACGGAGGGCGATGGCCAGCACAAGCGCCAGTTCGCCACCGGCGGGGTCGCGTGCATCGATATGCTGTTGCTGCGGGCGTCGCTGGTCAATCGGCTGACGACGGTGGCGCTCGGCGGGTTCGATCGCAGCATGGCGCTGGGCAAGCGCGCGACCCAGAAGCTGGGGCTTCAGAAGGTCGCCAAGCGCATTCGGCGCTAGTTTCGCGCGCGGCGTGGTTCGGCGTATAGCCGCGCGATGCATATCCGTGCCGAGGCCCTGATCCTGTCGATCCGATCGCATGGCGAACACGGCGCGGTGGTCCGCGCGCTTACCCGCGATTATGGGGTGCAGCCGGGCTATGTGCGCGGCGGGCGATCGCGGCGGATCAAGCCGATTTTGCAACCGTCCAATCTGGTACTGGGCGAATGGCGCGCGCGGACTGAAGAGCAGTTGAGCGGGCTGACGGTGGAGCTGATCCACAGCCGCGCGCCGCTGTTCGCCGAGCCCCTGCCCGCTGCCGCGCTCGATTGGGCGACGGTGCTGACATCGGCGGCACTGCCCGAGGGGCAGCCCTTTGCGCACCTGCATGATGCATTGACGGCGCTGTTCGACGCCATCGAGGCCGCCCCCGCGGCGCGAGGCTGGGCGGGTGCGCTGGTGCGCTATGAATTGCTGTTGCTGGCCGAACTCGGCTTTGGGCTTGATCTGGAGCGCTGCGTTGTGACTGGCGCGGAGGAGGACCTCGCCTGGGTCAGCCCCCGCAGCGGCGGGGCGGTGAGTGCTCAGGCAGCCGGCGATCATGCCGCCCGCTTGCTTCGGTTGCCGGGTTTTCTGGTGCACGGTGGCGCCGCGGATTGGGATGATGTGCTCGCTGGCCTGCGGATCACCGGGCATTTCTTGGAACGTGACGTGCTGGTCGATCGCCGGGCAGATGCGCTCGCGTCGCGCGAACGGCTGATCGATCGGCTGAAGAGAGCGGTTGCGTGATCGGCATCGGCTCGGCAAGGCGAAGTGGCTGATGAAGCCGGGGGACGATCGTTGACTGCGAAGGCCGCATTGCTCGAACTCGCTATCGTCATCCCGACGTTCAACGAGGCGGCAAATGTGCCGCTGCTGGTCGCTAAGCTCGATACCGCGCTGGCGGGGCGGGCGTGGGAAGCGATCTTCGTCGACGACGACAGCCCCGACGGCACCGCCAATGCCGCGCGCGAAATTGCACGTACCGACCGCCGTGTCCGCGTGATTCAGCGGATCGGTAGGCGGGGGCTTTCGTCGGCCTGTATCGAAGGGATGTGCGCCACTGCCGCGCCTCTGGTCGCCGTGATCGATGGCGATCTGCAGCATGACGAGACCTTGCTGCCAAAGATGCTCGATGCGTTGCAGGCCGATCCGGGCCTCGACGTCGCGATCGGATCACGCTTTGTCGGCGATGGCGGAACGGGCGATTGGGACAAGGACCGGGTCGCCAAATCAGCCTTTGCGACGCGCTTGTCGCGGCAAGTGCTGAAGGCTGATCTCACCGATCCGATGAGCGGATTCTTTATGATCCGCACCGATATGGTTCGCGCGATCGCGCCCAATCTCGCGGCGATCGGCTTCAAGATCCTGCTCGACATCATGACCGGCAGCCCGCGCCCATTGCGTTTCGTCGAGCTGCCCTACACCTTCCGGGTCCGCACGGCGGGGGAGAGCAAGCTCGATTACGTTGTCGCGATGGAATATCTGATAGCGCTGTATGATCGGATGTTTGGCCGCTACGTGCCGGTGCGGTTTGCCATGTTCTGCGCCATCGGCTTGGTCGGGTTGGCAGCGCATATGGGGGTGCTGGCGGTAGTGCTGGCGATCGGCGCGACCTTCCTGATCGGCCAGATGGCGGCGGCGACTTGTGCGATGACGCTCAACTTCTTCCTCAACAATGCGCTTACCTATCGCGATCGTCGGCTCCGCGGGTTTCGGCCGCTGCTTGACGGCTGGGTATCTTTTTGCGTGGTGTGCTCGGTCGGGCTGGTCGCCAATATCGGCGTTGCCGCGTTTCTCTATGATGCGCGGACGGGCACCTGGGCGGCGTCGGCGATGGTCGGCGTGCTCGTGGGGGCGGTATGGAATTACGCACTGTCCTCGCGCTTTACCTGGGGGCGGTACTAACGCCAGCTAAAGAACCACATCCAGTTCAGGAACGCCTGGTCGCTGGGCAGCGCCGCGGCGGACAGGATCGGATAGAAATAGGCGAATAAGGTCGCCGCGAGCCCTGCAAACCACATGTCGGCGTCGCGCAGTCGCCCCTTGCCGAAATGGTCGAACGCCGCGGCCAGCGCGAGGCACAGAAAGATGCTCGGCAAATAGTAATAATAGAAGAAGCCGACCTTTTTGGGGATGATGATCCACGGCAGATAGGCGCCGATCCACAGTCCCGCGATCATGCCTGCAACTCGCGCCCGATCGCGAACCGCTGCATAAATGCACGCCGCCACCGCCACCAGCCCGCCCCACATGATGGCCGGATTGCCGACCAGCAAAATGCCTCGCACGGCCCCATCGACCGGTTCATAGAGATACCAGATCGGGCGAATGTCGAGCGGCCAGGTCCACCAGTTCGATTGATAGGTATGCGGGGGCAGCGGTTGTGTCTGCTGGGCATACATAATGGCTTGAAACGGCAGCAATGTGCCAATCGTCAGCGGGTCACGCGCATAGAAGAATGCTGGGGCAAAGGTAACGAAATAGGCGATCAGACTGACCCCGCCGAACAGCAGCACCGCCGTCACGCGCCGCCGGTGGAGCGGAGGGGCATCGTCGGCGGGGACGAACATGATGGCCAGCACGGCAAAGGCGACGAATGGGATCGCCGCCCATTTCGCGCCAACCGCTAAGCCAAACAGCATGCCTGACAGCGCGAGACGCCGCAGGATGCGTTCAGGCGGCGCGTGCATCGCCCAGATCAGCGTGGCGATGCCAGTAACGGTGAAGGCCGCCATGTATCCGTCGAGCATCGCGATCCGCGCCTGGATGAACACCGTGAAGTTCAGGATCGCGAACAGCGCGGCAAACGCTGCGGGCCGGACTCGGCCGATAAGCAACCACGCGATTGCGAACACCCCCACCACCACCGCTGTCGCCGCGATCGTCGAGAAGAATCGCCATCCGAAGCTATTGTCACCGAACAGCAGGATGCCGAGCGCGATGATTTCCTTGCCCAGCAGCGGGTGTTCGATGTTCAGCGGCCCGCCCAAGGTCAGCAGGTAATTGGCGGCGGGCACATAATGCGTCTCGTCGAATACCGGTTTGGTCGGGCGGGCCAGGTTGATCAGAAACAGGATTTGCGCGGCAAGGCCGATCGCCATCGCGACAAACGGGGCTTGATGCCAGGGCCGGGGGGTGTGCGAATCGGGCTTCATGCCATCGTCCCTTCCATCATCGCGCTGATGGTTCAAGCACGTCGCTCTCCATCGCCCCATTGACGGGTTAGCCCCCGAACCGGCAAAGCAGCGTTCATGAAACGTCGCACCGGACAAGACCGCGAAATCACGCAACATTGGCGACCCGCCACCCAGGCGGTGCGCGGCGGTACGGCGCGTTCCGAATGGGGTGAAACCTCGGAAGCGCTGTTCCTGACATCGGGCTATGCCTATGATTGTGCTGCCGATGCAGCCGCGCGCTTTGCCGGCGAGCAGCAGGGCATGACGTATTCGCGGTTGCAGAACCCCACCGTCGAAATGCTCGAACAGCGCATCGCGCTGATGGAAGGGGCAGAGGCGTGTCGTACGATGGCGACCGGCATGGCCGCGATGACTGCCGCATTGCTGTGCCAGCTGCAAAGCGGCGATCATGTCGTCGCCGGGCGAGCGGCATTCGGCTCCTGCCGCTGGCTGGTCGATACATTGCTGCCCAAGTTCGGGATCGAGACGACCGTGGTCGATGCGCGCGATCCGCAGGCGTTCGATGATGCGCGACGCCCGAACACCAAGGTGTTTTTCTTCGAAACCCCCGCCAATCCGACGATGGACGTCGTCGATCTGAAGGCGGTTTGCGGCATTGCGCGCGATAACGGCATTACGTCGGTGGTCGACAACGCCTTTGCGACCCCGGCGCTCCAGCGCCCGCTGGAATATGGCGCTGATGTCGTCGCCCATTCGGCTACCAAGATGATGGACGGGCAGGGGCGCGTGCTTGCCGGCGCGGTGTGCGGCACCGAAGATTGGATCACCAACACTTTGTTGCCCTTTACCCGCAACACCGGGCCGACGCTGAGCGCGTTCAACGCGTGGGTGGTGTTGAAGGGGCTTGAAACACTCGATCTGCGGATCAGGCGTCAAAGCGAGAATGCGTTGAAGGTTGGGCGTTTCCTGGAGGGGCGGGTGCCCCGCATCCTGCACCCAGGCTTGCCAAGCCACCCCCAGCACAATCTTGCCATGAGCCAGATGGAGGCATGCGGGTCGATCTTTGCGTTCGAAGTCGCTGACGGCCGCAAGCAGGCGCATGGCCTGCTCGATGCGCTGGCGCTGATCGATATCTCGAACAATATTGGCGATTCGCGATCGTTGATGACTCACCCTGCCTCTACGA
Organism: Sphingomonas sp. 28-62-11; assembly: GCF_002278865.1. Classification (NCBI taxonomy): domain Bacteria; kingdom Pseudomonadati; phylum Pseudomonadota; class Alphaproteobacteria; order Sphingomonadales; family Sphingomonadaceae; genus Sphingomonas; species Sphingomonas sp. 28-62-11. Next base: position 11,308 of record NZ_NCGB01000006.1, read on the forward strand.
CGCATTCGGGCGTTGCGGAGGAAAAGCGGCTCGAAATGGGCGTGACCGAGAACCTGCTGCGGCTGAATGTCGGGCTTGAGGACCCCGCCGACGTGATCGACGATCTCGATCAGGCGCTGACGGTGGTCGGTCTATGAGCGGACGCCAATGAGCCGCGCGCCATGATGAAGGCGCTGTTCCCGCATGTCGCCGAAACGCGCGACGTGATCGTGCGCGTTTCGGTCAGTTATCTGCCCGAACAGTCCGATCCCGCGCGGGGGCGCTGGTTCTGGGCCTATCATATCCGGCTGGAGAATATTGGCGCGGTCGCGGTACAGTTGCTGACGCGACACTGGATCATCACCGACGGGCGTGGCCACCGCCATGCCGTCGAGGGCGAAGGCGTTGTGGGCGAACAACCGCTGATCGCACCGGGGGGCAGTTTTGATTACGTCTCGGGCTGTCCGCTGCCGACGCCTGCAGGGTCGATGCAGGGCAGTTATCACATGATCGACACCGACGGTGCGGGGTTCGATGTCGACATCCCCAAATTCGCGCTGATTGCACCGGCGGTGGCGGGATGAAGCGCACGCACCTGCCCCTGAACGGTCTGCGCGTGCTCGACGCCGCCGCGCGCCACCTGAGCTTCACACGCGCCGCCGACGAATTGGCGGTGACTCCGGCGGCAGTCGGTCAGCAAATTCGGGCGCTTGAGGACACGTTGGGAACGGTGCTGTTCCGTCGCACGACCAAGGGCCTCGAACTGACGCCAGAAGGCGAGGCCGGGCTGGCTGCGCTACGACACGGTTTCCTGCAATTCGAGGAAGCCGTTCGCGCGATGCAGGCGGGGCAAACCTCCAAATCGCTAACCATCGCCGCCCCGCGCGATTTCTCCGAAAAATGGCTGTTGCCACGCCTCGCCGAAATTGCCCGTGCTGATCCCGAATTACGGTTCGTGCTCGTAAACGCCGATGAATTGATCGACTTCACCGAAGCCAATCTTGATCTGGCGATCCGCTGGGGCGAGGGGCCGGGCGAGCATGAGGGCGAAGCGCTTGAATCCGACGGTATGGTCACGATCGAGCGCCCCGGTGGCGGCGCTGATACCCGCATATCCTGGCCAGGCTGCCTGAATGATCCCGAAGTCTCGCTGGTGCGGGTCGGCGATGCCGGCCTCGCCATCGATGCTGCCGCGCAGGGGCTCGGGCGGGCGACCGTGCCCGAACTGCTTGCCGCGCGCGATATTGAAGCTGGCCGGGTGATCGTGATTGGCGATCCCAAGCCCTATGCCAAGGGCTATTGGCTGGTCGCGCCGCTACCGCAATGGCGCCAGAAAAAAGTAAAGGCGCTGGTCGAAGCACTTACCCGGTGAACGAAACACCGATCATTGACAGCGAACGCGTGCGGTTGCGACCTTTGGTAGTCGACGATGCCGAGGCGCTGTTTTCCGTATACGGTGATCCGACTGCCATGATGTGGTGGACGCACGCTGCCCACGAGAGCGTCGAGCAGACCCGCGAACAGCTGGCGCGAAATGATCTGGCCCGCGACTGGCGATCCTGGGCAATCACGCGGCACGGCGATGATCGCGCGATCGGGACTGCCGCAGCGCACGAAGAGCGCCAGGGGAGGGTGATCGAGATCGGCTATTCGCTTGCCCCCGCTTATTGGGGCACCGGGCTGGCGCGAGAGGCCGTCACAGCGCTGATCGATTATCTGTTCACGGTCGAAGGCCATCGCCGCATCTTTGCTGATACCGATCCGGATAATAGCGCCTCGAATGGCTTGCTGACACGGCTTGGCTTTACGTTGGAGGGGCGTCTGCGCGGCGAGTGGGAAACGCATATTGGCGTGCGCGACAGCCTGATCTGGGGGCTGCTGCGCGACGAATGGTCGAGCCGGGTGTAACTGATCCGCTTCCTAGAACGAATGGGGTGCAATCCATTCGTGCCAAAGGGGCCTTTTCATGACCAACCGTTTACCCGTTCCCAGTGATGCCACCGCCACCGCCATGCTGCGCTGGGCGCTCGTTCTGATCTTCTTTTTCTTCGGGATCGCGAAGTTTGCGACCTATGAAGCAGAAGGCGTTGCGAAGATTGCGAGCCAGTATCCGCTCTTTGCGTGGATGTACCCCATCTGGGGGGTGCAGGGTGCCAGCAACGTTATCGGTTCGATCGAACTCGCGACCGGCGCAGCACTTGCAATCGGCGCATGGTCGGCCCGCGCCAGCCTGCTCGGCGGTCTGATGGGCATGTGTACCTTCCTGATCACGCTCAGCTTCCTGCTCGGCGCGCCGATCTGGGAGCCCGGCTATGGCGCGCCGTTCATCGGCGGCATCGCGCAGTTTCTGCTGAAGGATGCCGGATTGTTCGCCGCCTGTTTCGCGATTGCAGTCGCTTCCGCGCGCAAGGCTGGCCTTACGCGCGGCTAGGGCGATCAGCTCCCAGTCTTAGCGGCGACCGGCAATGGCGACAGATCAAGGAACTCGATTCGCGGTTCAATGCTACGCTGGCGAATGCGCGATCCGGTGATATCGGTGTAGCGCGACGTGTAGGTGTAGCGTTCTACCCGGAACACACCCGGGTCGCTCGGGTCCAGGGCGATTGGTGCGTAGCGCCGACCCTCAATCGATGCGAGAATCGGCTTCACCCAGGGGTTGCTGTCCGAGTACTTCTTGCTTTCGCGCATAACCGCCGCATCGGTTACTTTGCCGTCCGGGGCTACCCAAAAACCCACATCGACCCATTGATCATCGACATTGTGAACTGGAAGTCGACCGAGTGCCGAACTGAACCCATTGTCGATGTTCAGATTGGTGGTCCGGGGACTTCCGGCAAGATCGATTTTGGGCGCGTACAGCAGGGTTGGTGTCAGGTTCGGTGCCTGCGCCTGATAGCTTGCAATCAGCGCATCAACGACGCTGCTGTCACCGCTTCGAAACGCAAGGCGGGCTTTGAGAACGCGTGCTGCGCCGGCGAAAGCAATCAGGTCGGGATCGGCATTGTTCGCAAGCCCATCCAGCGCCCGTTTTGCACTGTATCGATACGTCGCGGGATCCGATTCGGCGAGGAAGGTGTACATCGCGGCGATCCGTAACAGAGCATGGCCCTCGACCTTGGGCAGACCTAGCTCATTTGCACGACGTGCCACGGCCCGATACTGCTTCTCAGCCTCGCTTATCCTGCCGAAGCGGGCATAGGTGTCGCCCAATTCAACGCGCGCGCCGAGCACGCGGGGATGATCATCTGGCAGGCCGGCCTTCAGCGCGCTTACCGTATCGAGTGCACCCATGAACTGGGCCTCGCCTTCGCCAAGATGTGCCGCCACGCGCGAATTGGCGCGGAGCAGATTGGCGACTTCGACAGGGTAGGTCTTGCTGAACTGCTTGTTGCGCGAGCGGGACGCGAGCAGCGTGCGCCGGGCATTGAGATAATCGCCGGCCACGAACTGGTTTTCTGCATGGCGCAGCGTGGCGGCAATGTCCTGGTCAGGGGCGCATTGGCGCTCGATGCAGTCGTTCAACCGCCGAGCTGAGTCGGCAAGGCTTTCGCCATAAACGATGATCGGAGCTTCCTTGGCGCCATCGGCGTTCGTCTGCCCTGACAGCGCGCTGCTAAGGAGAGGGGACGCCATGATGAGCAGAATTGCAGCCTTCAACATTTCACCATCTCCTTGTCGTCTTTGGGGCGGGGCAGCGTAACCTCTTCTTTTCAGGCAGGTCGTTGTTCGCGGGCGGGGACTGGTCCGTTTTCGGTGACAGTCTTGCCTGAGATGGGTGACAGATCGAGAAACTCGATTTGTGGCTGAACGCTGCGTTGGCGAATGCGTGTTCCGGTGATGCCCGTCCAGCGGGAAGTAAAGGTGTAGCGTTCGATCCTGAAGATGCCAGGATCGCTTGGGTCGAGGGCGATCCGCGCATAACGGCGCCCTTCGATCGATGCCAGAATCGGCGCTGCCCAAGGGTTTCTGTTCGAATATCTCCCGCTCTGACGCAGAATGGCCGCGTCGGTTACGCGCCCATCCGGCGCAACCCAGAACCCGACATCAATCCATTGATCGTCGAAATTCCGCGTTGCCAGCCGACCAAGGGCCGAGCTGAATCCAAAATCGATGTTCAGGTTATTCGTTCTGGCGCTTTGGAAGCTGTCGAGACGGGGCGCATAGAGCAATGTTGGCGTTAATTCAGGTGCCTGCGCTTGATACCGGGCGATCAGCGCGTCAACAACGCTGCTGTCTCCATTGCGAAAGGCGATACGGGCCTTCAGCACGCGGGCGGCATCTGCAAACAGCGCTAAATTCGGGTTGTCACTGCTGACCAACGTATCGAGTGCGCGCTTGGCCGAGTAGCGATAGGAAGCAGGGTCCTCCTCAGCGAGCAAGGTATACATGGCGGCAATACGAAGCAGCGCATGTCCTTCGATCTTGGACAGCCCCAGTTCCCGCGCGCGGCGGGCGACGTCACGATAGGTGCTTTCGGCTGCGGTAAATCTGTTGAACCGGGCATAGGCATCGCCTAGTTCAACGCGCGCGCCGAGAACGCGGGGATGATCGTCTGGCAGCCCGGCCTTCAGCGCGCTTACAGTATCAACCGCGCCCAAGAACTGTGCCTCGCCTTCGCCAAGATGGGCGGCAACGCGCGAATTGGCGCGCAGGAGATTCGCAACTTCGACAGGGTAGGTCTTGCTGAACTTTTTGTTGCGCGAGCGGGATGCGAGGAGTGTGCGGCGCGCATTGAGATAATCGCCGGCCACGAACTGATTTTCTGCGTGGCGTAGCGTCGCGGCGATGTCCTGGTCAGGAGCGCATTGGCGCTCGATGCAGCCGTTCAACCGCCGAGCTGAGTCGGCAAGGCTTTCGCCATAAACGATGATCGGAGCTTCCTTGCCGCCATCGGTGTTAGTCTGCCCTGGCAGCGCGCTGCTAAGGAGAGGGGACGCCATGATGAGCAGAATTGCAGACTTCAGCATTTCACCATCTCCTTGTCGTCTTTAGGGCGGGGCAGCGTAACCTTTTCTCTTCAGGCAGGTCGTTGTTCGCGGGCGGGGACTGGTCCGTTTTCGGTAGCGGGCTTGCCCGCAACAGGAGAGAGATCGAGCATCTCGATCCTTGGTTGGTTGCCGCGCACGCGAATGTTCGATCCTGTTCGCGTGGTCCACTGCGACGTGTAAGTATAGCGTTCGATCCGGAAGATACCGGGGTCATTTTCCTGCAGCGAGATGGGCGCGTATCGGCGCCCATTTATCGAAGCCAGAACGGGGCTGATCCAGTGCTTCGACAACCGCTCGCTTTCGCGCATGATGGCGGCATCGTGGACCTTGCCGTCCGCGCCTACCCAAAAGCCGATATCGACCCACTGATCATCAAAGTTATTGACGGCCAATTGCTGAACGGCACTGTTGGTGCCGAATAGGGGATTTTCGACCCCGCTTACCCCCAGATTAACCCCATCGCGAACGCTGGGGTTGGTTGCGATATTGGGGGTAAACAACAATGTCGGTGTCGCTTGTGCGGACTGTAGCTGGAAGCTGGAGATCAATGCGTCGACGGCATTGCGGTCGCCACTCCGGAAATCGCTTCGCGCCTTGATCACACGGCCAGCATTGGCGAACACCGTCAGGCCGGGATTGCCATTGGTGATAAGCGTTTCGACGGCGCGCTTTGCCGCGAGCCGGTATGTGCCGGGATCGCCTTCGGCGAGTGCCGTATACATCGCTGCCAACCGCAACAGTCCATAGCCTTCGATCGTCGCAAGGCCGAGCTCCTTGCCGCGCCGGGCAACAGCACGATATTCCATGTCAGCCGCCTCGATGCGGCCGTTGCGGGCGAGCGAATCTGCGAGTTCCACCCGCGCGCCCAGCACCCGGGGATGATCATCAGGCAAGCCTGATTTCAGGGCGCTGAGAACATCCAGCGTTCCAAGCCGTGCAGCTTCGCCCTCGCCCAGATGCTCAGCCACCCGGGCATTGGCGCGCAGCAAATTGGCGACCTGGATCGGATATTCCCTGCTGAACCGCTGATTGCGCCGGCGTGACGCCAGCAGGGTGCGCCGGGCTTTGACATAATCTCCGGCAATGAACAGGTTCTCAGCATGGCGCAGTGTGGCGGCAATGTCCTTGTCGGTCGGGCATTTGCTCCGGATGCATGCTTGCAGATCGCGATCGGAGTCTTTCAGACTCTCGCCATAAACGATGATCGGCGGTTCCTTGGCGCTATCGGTGTTGAGTTGCACAGGTGGCGCGCTGCTCAGGAAGGGCGATGCCATGATCAGCAGCAGTGCAGACTTCAACATCGAACCATCTCCTCGCTGTGACCGCGTTTTCGCCTCAATCCTAGTTACTATCGACGCTAAGTGTCTATTAGATTTCGAGTATGTGTCGAATTGATACCCAGTGACAAGGACCGAAAAGATGCAAATCGGTGCTCTATTGCGTCGTCTGGTTCGGCGTGCGCCCGTTCAACGCCCCTTGCCCGGCTTCGCGGCATCCGGTGACAGATCAAGCATCTCGATCTGGGCTTCGGGTTCGCGCACGCGGATGCGCGATCCGGTGTTGGTCGTCCACCGCGAGGTATAGGTGTAACGTTCGATGCGGAAGACGCCCGGATCGCCCTGTTCAAGCGCGATCGGCGCATAGCGGCGACCGTTGATCGCGGCGATGATGGGCGGCGTCCATCGGCCATTGAATTTCTCGCTGGCCCGCAAGATGCCAGCGTCGGTTACCTTGCCTTCGGGCGATACCCAGAAACCGATATCGACCCATTGGCCCTCGAAATTCTGGACCGCGAGCTTGCTAAGCGCTGAATTGGTGCCGAACGACGTATCGACACCACCCCGGCCGCTCGAAAAACGTTCGATTGGTGGGGCATAAAGCAGGGTTGGTGTCTTGTCGGGCGACTGCGCCTGGTAGCTCGCGATCAGCGTATCGACGGCGCGGGGATCGCCATTCTTGAAATCCAGCCGCGCCTTGATCACCCGACCGGCATTGACGAAAATGGCGAGTTTTGGATCATTGTTGTTGATCAATGCCTCCAGCGCGCGCTTCGCGGCCAGGCGATAGGTACCGCGATCGGTCTCCGCCAACGTGGCATACATCGCTGCTATACGCAGCAGCCCATATCCCTCGATCGTTGGCAGGCCGAGTTCCTTGCCGCGCCGTGCGACGGCGCGATATTCCTGCTCGGCGCCCTCAATCCGCCCGAACCGGGCCAGCATATCGGCAACTTCGATCCGCGCGCCAAGCACGCGAGGGTGATCATCCGGCAGGCCCGCCTTCAGCGCGCTCAGCGCATCAAGCGCACCGATGCGATAGGCTTCCCCTTCCCCCAAATGCGCAGCAATGCGCGAATTTGCCCGCAGCAAATTGGCCACTTCGACCGGGAAGGTTTTGCTGAACCGCTGATTGCGCCCACGCGATTGCAGCAGGGTGCGCCGCGCGCTCTGGTAATCGCCGGCAACGAACTGGTTCTCGGCATGGCGGAGCGTGGCGGCAATATCCTTGTCAGGCGGACATTTGTTGACGATGCAGTCCTGCAACCGCCGTGCGGAATCAGCCAAGCTCTCGCCAAAAACAACGATTGGGGCGGCGTTTTCGGCTTCAGTAGTCGCCTTGGTCCGTGCGGCGTCCTGCCCTTCGGCTGGCGGGGCGGGCGACATCGCCAACAGGGCAAGGGCGATCTGCAGCATTCAACTACCTTTCAGAATTAGCACAAATAAATATCACTGATTGCAGGTGGGCGAAAGGTGTCGCCCCTGCCGATCGCGTATCGAAGTGTTGCCCGAACAGGCGCTGAACGCGCTGTGCGGCGATGCCGTTTCAGCTTTATGGCGCTGGCAAGGCCAGTTCGGCGGCCTTGCTGATCAACCCGGCGAACCGGCCCTGCCCAACGTCCTGAGCCGGATCGTTCCAGCTTCCCACCACGGCATACCACTCACCATTTCTGGCCTGGAGGAGTAGCGCCATCGTCATCACGCCGGGTTCGGAGCCGCCTTTGTAGCCGACAAATTGCCATTTCGACGCAACCATCGGCGGAATACCGCTGTTCTTTGACAGGATGGTGCGAGCATCGGCCCCCTTGGGGCCTTCGGTGTTTCGGCGCACCCAATCCATCACGCGGACCAGATCATTTGCGCTTTCGAACCATTCGAGTCGATCGATCAGGATTGGCTTTCCGTCCTTGAACAGGGCCGGGTCCATGGCGGAAAATGGCGTTGCAGCGATTTCGCTATCGAGCATGGCGCGCCGTCCTGCCTCGTTCAGCGACAGATATCGTGCGGCGAGCGCGCCTTTGCCGACGCCCTTCAGCTTGAAAAATTCAGCCGTGCCCAGAAAAGGGCGGTTGCGTGCGGGATTCTTAATCCCGATGACCGGCATCATCGCCTCGACCTTTTTGCGACCGAGTGCCGTGAGCAGAATGTCCGTCGCGCTGTTGTCGCTAATGGAGATCATTTGCGTCGCAAGCTCACGCAGCGTCACCGTCGTGCCCGCCGGTTTTTGGGTATACCCGCCGCCGGGCAGCTCCTTGCCGTCGAGCGTGATCACATCATCCCATTTGCGCTCGCCTGCATTGGTGGCGCGGATCAGTTCGGACAGGATGACCAGCTTGAACGCAGAACCAATCGCCAACGGGGTATCGCCATTATGCTGGAAAACCGGCTGCGGTGCCTTGTCGCCCAGTTTGGCAAGTACGAACCCCGTCTGACCGGGCAGGCTCTTGATGGTCGTCACGACCGCATCGAGCGTGCTTTCACGCACGGTGCTGCCAAGGATGCGAAGGCCGATCACTTGGTGCGGTGCGGCTTGATCGACGGTGATGCCGATTGTCGCAATCACATCGCGATACTGCATCGTCACCAGGCCTGACCATGCCGTCCGTGCCTCGAACCCCTCGATACCGATCAAAGGCCCGTTTGCGGCCAGCAATTGGGCATTGACTTGATCAAAGGTCGCCTTGGGAATCTGCGCACGAAAAGCGGCGGCGAAATAGGCGTCATAATCACCTTTGCCCGATAGAATATCAGTAAGCCCATCGACGCGCGTGCGCAGTTCTGGAGCTGCTTCGATCGGGGTTGGGGAGGGTGCGGTAGGCGAGGGCGGTGGGGGTGCGGATGTTTGGGCTATGGCCTGCGATGAAAAGGCAATCGCCGCCATCAAAGTCATCATGTAACGCATGAAAAACCCTCCCCGGTGTTGATCACACCCTATACCGATCGCCCGGGCGTTCAACGTGCGCGATCATGATCACGCGTCGATCGCGTCTTCATCGACCCGAGCTGCGTTTTCCTGGATGAAAGCAAAACGGTGGGCGGGGTTGTTGCCCATCAGCCGGTCGACCAGATCCTTCACGCCTGCGCGCTCCTCATACTCCTGGGGCAGGGTGATGCGGATCATCTGGCGGGTTTTAGGGTCCATGGTCGTTTCGCGCAGCTGCATCGGGTTCATCTCGCCGAGGCCCTTGAAGCGCGAAACATCGACATTCTTGCCCTTGAACGGCCCGGCCTCGATTTCGGCGCGGTGCGCATCGTCCATCGCATAGAGTGACTTGGCACCCACCGTCAGCCGGTAGAGCGGCGGCTGAGCGAGATACAAATGCCCGCGGCGAACCAGTTCCGGCATCTCCTGAAAAAAGAACGTCATCAGCAGGGTCGCGATATGCGCGCCGTCGACATCGGCGTCGGTCATGATGACGATGCGTTCGTAGCGCAGATTATCGGGCACGCAGTCCTTGCGAGTGCCGCAGCCTAGCGCCTGGATCAGATCGGCGATCTCCGAATTCGCGCCGATTTTGGCAGCGGTGGCGGATGCGACGTTCAATATCTTGCCACGGATCGGCAGGATCGCCTGGGTCTTTCGATCACGCGCCTGCTTGGCCGAGCCGCCCGCGCTGTCGCCCTCAACGATGAAGATTTCGGTGCCTTTGGGATCGTCGGATGAGCAGTCAGTCAACTTGCCAGGGAGTCTGAGCTTTCGGGCCGACGTTGCTGTCTTGCGCTTCACCTCGCGCTCGGCCTTGCGGGCGAGCCGTTCTTCCATGCGCTCGATCACATAGGAAAGCAGCGCCTTGCCGCGTTCGGTATTATTGCTCAGGAAATGGTCGAAATGGTCGCGCACCGCCTTTTCCACCAGGATCGCGGCATCTGGTGAGGTGAGGCGGTCCTTGGTCTGGCTCTGGAATTGCGGTTCGCGGATGAACACGCTCAGCATCAGCTCGCTGCCGGTCATGATATCCTCGGCGGTGATCTCCTTGGCCTTTTTCTGGCCGACCAGTTCACCATATCCGCGAATGCCCTTGACGAGCGCGGCGCGTAACCCGGCCTCATGCGTGCCGCCATCGGGCGTGGGGATGGTGTTGCAATACCAGCTATAGCTGCCGTCGCTCCATAACGGCCAAGATACTGCCCATTCGACGCGGCCTTGCTGTTCGCCCGGAAAATTCTGGGTGCCCGCGAAGAAATCGGCGGTCGCGCATTCACGGGTGGCGATTTGTTCGCGCAAGTGATCAGCCAGCCCGCCGGGAAACTGGAACACCGCCTCGACCGGGGTCTCATCAGTGATCAATTCGGCGGCGCATTTCCAACGAATTTCTACGCCCGCAAACAGATAGGCCTTGGATCGTGCCAGCTTGTGCAGCCGCGCAGGCTTGAAATGCAGTTCGGGGCCAAAAATCTGCTCGTCGGGAACAAAGCTGACGGAAGTGCCGCGCCGATTGGGTGCCGATCCGACATGCTCGAGCGGCCCCATCGTGATCCCACGCGAAAAGCGCTGGCGATAGAGTTCCTTATTGCGCGCGACCTCAACAACGGTATCCGACGACAGCGCGTTGACGACACTGACGCCCACACCGTGCAGGCCGCCGCTGGTTGCATAGGCCTTGCCATCGAACTTGCCGCCTGAATGGAGCGTGGAGAGGATCACCTCAAGCGCGCTTTTGTCCGGAAATTTGGGGTGTGGGTCGACGGGGATGCCGCGGCCATTGTCGATAATCGTCAGCCGATTGCCCGGCTCCAGACTGATTTCGATTCGCGTCGCATGCCCCGCGACCGCTTCGTCCATGGCATTGTCGAGCACCTCGGCGGCGAGGTGGTGAAGCGCTCGCTCATCGGTGCCGCCGACATACATGCCGGGACGGCGACGGACTGGCTCGAGCCCTTCCAGCACTTCAATCGAGGAGGCGTTGTAATCAGTGGAATTTTTTGGCGCATTGGCGAACAGATCATCGGACATCGCGTGGCTATACCGCCGGAGACGATCAGGTGGAAGCGATCCAGAGCCGATTTACAGTGTGACCTGTTTGCAACAGTCGGGCAGATTTGTTACGGCTGATGCATACAAATGCTGCTTTATTCGTCATTAGCCACGTCATCCTAACGCATGGAGCCCCCATTATGCGCCTTAATACCCTTCTCGCCCTTTCGACCGGCCTTGCTGCCCTTGCTTTTGCAGCGCCTGCCGCTGCGCAGTCTGACGACGCACCGTTCAACGGCCTGTATGTCGGTGCGACGCTTGGCTTCGATATTCAGCCGAACGATGTTGGTGAATCGATTTCGTTCGATCGCAACCTGGATGGTCGCTTCGGTGACACGCTGACCACCACCACTGGCGTCAACGCTTTCTCGACCGGTTTCTGCAATGGCCAGGCACGCGCTGCGACCCAGACGCCGCTGGGTTGCCGCAACGATCGTGACTCGGTCAGCTATTCGGGTCGCATCGGTTATGACCGTCAGTATGGCCATGTCGTCATCGGCGTCGTCGGTGAATTTGGTGATAGCCAGATCCGTGACTCGGTCGCCGCGTTCAGCATCACGCCCGCCCAGTATACGATGAACCGCGAGATCAATTTCACCGCTGGCCTGCGCGTCCGTGGTGGTTATGCCATGAACAACACGCTGTTTTACGCAACCGGCGGCGGTGCTTATGCGCGCGTGAACAACTATTTCCGCACCTCCAACACCGTCAACGGCTTTGCCAGCAACGGCGACAGCAACGCCTATGGCTTCTCGGCCGGCGGTGGCGTTGAGCAGAAGGTGTCGAAGAATGTTTCGATCGGCCTGGAATATCTTTTCACGCGCCTGCAGGACGATGATTATCGCGTCCGCGTCTCGGGTGGTCCTGCAACCAGCCCGTTCACGCTCGGCGGCGCCGGCGGCACGGACTTCCGTCGTTCGTACGAAAAGTTCCGTTACAGCTCGCTGCGCGCGACGGTGGCGTATCGCTTCTGATCCCATCAAGGCTAACGCCTTGATGTCGTGAAAAAGGGCGTCGGTGACATCTCGTCACCGGCGCCCTTTTCGTTGTGATGACATGAAAAAACGGGGCGCGTGATGAACGCGCCCCGCTCTATTTGCAGATCAACTTCGGTGTTGGTTCAGCGAACCCGCGGGCCGCCAAAAGGCAATGGCGGCGGCGGACGGCGATCGCGACGGGGCAGTTGCGCCTGATAGGCATGGCCGCAATGGGCGATGCAATAAGGGAAACCTGGGTTCACCTTTTCACCGCAAAAATGGAAATCGGGCTCACCGGGATGGCCAAGCGGCCATTTGCATATGCGGTCGTTCAGATCGAGCAGCGTCGTCTTACCTGCCATATCGGCCGACGGCCGGGCAGGGACGAGGCGACGGGGCGGGGCCGGCGTAATCGGTGCCTGCTGTTCACCCGGTGCCTGGCGCAGAAAGCCGCCGGGGCCAACCGAGCGCATGATGACAGCCGGGGCCTTTTCAACGACGTGCACGTCCGCATCAACATCAATTACCGGATCGATCTCAACGACTTCTTCGACAGGGGCTGCGGCAACAGGCGCGGGGCGTGGTGCCGGGGGCGCTTTGGGCGTTGCCATCACCTCAGGGTTTGGCGCTACCGGTTTTGCTGCGACGACCGCCGCTTTTGTCTCGGGATCATTGGCCTTCACCGGTGACGGGCGGGCCTGAAGACCCAGCCGGTGCGCCTTGCCGATCACGGCGTTGCGACTGACCCCGCCGAGCGATTCAGCGATCTGGCTCGCGGTCAGCCCCTTTTCCCACATAGTTTTCAGCGTATCGATCCGCTCGTCGGTCCAGCTCATTCATAGTCCTTCGTTCAGTTGGCGGGTTGCGAGCAGCAGCGGCAGCGATTACGCGCCAATGCCATGAGCACCCAGCCCCCTTCCGGCGAAATGCCGTCGGCGATTGCGAACGCCCCCGGCGTTCCGACGATTCGGAACGTCAATTGGGGCGGTCTGAGAACGCTCTATATCAAGGAGGTGCGGCGCTTCTTCAAGGTGCAGCTGCAAACGGTTTGGGCGCCGGCTATCACGACCTTGCTGTTTCTGGTGATTTTCACCGTCGCGACGGGCGGCAAACGCCCCGTCAATGTCGGCGGCGTCGATGTGCCCTTTGCTGATTTCCTTGCCCCCGGGCTGATCGTAATGGGCATGTTGCAGAACAGTTTCGCCAATTCGAGCTTTTCGCTGCTGGTCGGCAAGATACAGGGGACGATCGTCGATTATCTGATGCCGCCGCTGTCGACGGGCGAATTGCTCGCGGCAATGGTGGGCGGTGCGGTAACGCGGGCGTTCTGCGTTGGTGGGGCGGTTTTCCTGGCGATGCAGTTCTGGCCCGGCGTTCGCCTGTTCCCGCAACACCCTTTTGCGATTCTGTGGTTTGGTCTGCTCGGGTCGGTATTCCTCGCATTTGTCGGTATATTGACGTCGATGTGGGCGGAAAAGTTCGATCACGCCGCCGCCGTCCAGAACTTCCTGATCGCGCCACTGACGTTACTGTCGGGCACCTTCTACTCGATCGACAAGCTGGCGCCGGCGTTTCAGGCGTTCAGCTATTTCAACCCCTTCTTCTACATCATCTCCGGGTTCCGCTATGGCTTCCTGCTGAACGCCGACTCCAACGTTTTGATGGGCGGAATCGTGATATTGGTGATCGATATCGTGATGGGGTTCATCTGCTACCGGCTGCTCCGTTCGGGATGGAAACTGAAGAATTGAGCCGTTTTCCGCCTTGATCGCGCCCAAGAAAAACTAGGTTTCAAATCGATACTTATGTCGCTATGCTTCCGGAACAACTGGGGAGATGGCGATGCGTTGGGGTGGCATGATGGGGGTGTTGGCGGGGTTTTCCCTGCTCGCGGGCTGCACCAAGGCCGAACCCAAACAAGAACCTGCCGCTGTGCCCCCCGCCGTTCGGATCGCCAGCGTCGGCGCTGAACAACAGGCCGCCACGATTCGCGGTGTCGGTACCGTCTCGCTCCGGCGCGAAGCATCGCTTGGCTTTACCAGCGCCGGTCGGATCGCGCGACTGAACGTCAACGAAGGTGACAGCGTTCGCCCCGGCCAAGTGCTCGCCGCGCTCGACACAACGACGGTCGCTGCGGACCTTGCAAGAGCGCGCGCCGAACGCGAGCGGGCCGCCGCCGAATTCCGTCGCAGTTCCAATCTGATGGCGCAGGGCTGGATCACCCGGCCACGGCTCGAAAATGCCCAGGCTTCGCTGCAGGCAGCCGATGCGAGCGTGAGCGCTGCACGGTTCCAGGCCACCAATGCGACGATCGTATCGCCAGGCGGCGGCATCGTGCTCGCGCGGCTTGCCGAGCCGGGCCAGGTCGTGGCGGCGGGTACCCCGGTGCTCGTTATCGGCGAGGCTGCCAGCGGCTATGTGCTGCGCGTGCCCCTGTCGGATCGCGATGCTGCGCGGCTGGTCGAGGGGGTACCTGCTCAAGTGACGCTCGCGGCGCTTGGCAACCAGCCCATCACCGGGCGAGTCATCGAAATTGCCGGGCGTGGTGACCGGGCAACCGGCACCTTTACCGTCGAGATTGCGCTGCCGGCCGATGCGCGGCTCCGCTCAGGCCAGATCGGGGAGGCGCTCATCACGGCTTCCACGAAAACCGTTACGGCGCTGACGGTGCCGGCAACGGCGATCTTCGCGGCTCGTGCGGGCGAGGGTTTCGTCTATGTCGTTGACCGCGCGAACCGCCGTATTCGGTTGCGCCGGATAACGATCGCCGATGCAACCGATGGTGGCATCGAAGTGACCGGCGGATTGAGCCGAGGCGAGCTGATCGCGACATCGCGGGTCGACCGGCTGAAAGATGGTCAGGTGATCGCGCCGATCGGCGTAGCGCGATGAACCTCACCGCCTTTGCCGTCCATCGCTGGCAGGTGACGCTGCTGGTATTCCTGCTGCTGGCGACTCTTGGCGCATCGGCGTTTCTGTCGATCCCCCGCTCGGTCGATCCGCATTTCCCGATTTCGGCGACGGTGGTGACGGTGATCCTGCCCGGTGCCGATGCCGCCGATGTCGAGGAGACGATCGCCAAGCCGCTTGAGGACGTGCTCCAGGGCCTCGATCACGTCCGCGAGATCCGCTCGACCAGCACCGATGGCGCGGCGGTGATCACGGTCGATTTCGAACATGGCACCGATGCCGAACAGTCGCTCGATCGGGTGGTCCGCGAAGTAAATGCGGTGCGCGATCAGTTGCCACAGGGCATTCAGCGCATCGCCTTTCGCCGCCCCCGCACGACCGAGGCAGGAGTCCTTCAACTCGCGCTCGTCAGCGATAACGCCAATTGGCTGCGCATGGCCAAATATGCCGATGATCTGCGCGATCGGTTGAACGTGGTGCCCGGTGTGCGATCGACGACAATCGATGCGCTCGCCCGGCCCGAAGTCCGCGTCGCGATCGACGCTGGTCGCCTTGCTGAGGCGCGGCTGCCGGCATCAGCGGTGGCGAATGCGATCACCCAGGGCGGGATCGATCTCCCCGCAGGCGCGGTCAGCGGATCGGGACGGCGGTTCAACATCGATGCGGGCGGCGCCTATCGCAGCGTCGACGCAGTGCGCAACGTGACGGTGCGCGCAGGCGATGGCCGCCTGGTGCGCGTCGGCGATGTCGCGACGGTCGGCTGGGCAGAGGCCGAGCAGCTGCACATCGCCCGGTTCAACGGCAAGCGTGCGCTGTTCGTGACGGTGCGCCAAAAGGATGAGGTTGACGCCGGCACCTTGCGCGATGCGCTGGTCAGTGCCGTTGCCGCTTACCGCACCGATTTGCCGCCTGACATCAAGCTCGAAGTCGCGTTCGATCAGAGCCGCGACATCGCGGTCAAACTCGCGCAGCTCGCGCGGGATTTCGCGATTGCGCTGGGGCTGGTGCTGATCACTATCTTCCCGCTCGGCTTCCGACCCTCGCTGATCGTGATGGTCTCGATCCCCTTGAGCCTCGCGATGGGCGTGCTGCTGCTCTATTTGTTTGGCTATTCGCTCAACCAGATCAGCATCTCGGGCTTTATCATTTCGCTGGGGTTGCTGGTCGACGATTCGATCGTGGTGACCGAGAATATCGAGCGCCATATTCGTGACGGCGATCCACCGATCACCGCCGCCGTCAATGGCACACGGGAAATTGGTGCGGCGGTGATGGGCGCAACCGGCGTGCTTTTGTTCGCCTTTCTGCCGCTGACGTTCCTGCCTGAAGGCGCCGGCGACTTCGTGCGCGGGTTGCCGATGGCGGTAATCCTTACCGTGGCGAGTTCGCTGGTAGTTTCGCTGACGATCATCCCGTTCATCGCGAGCCGGATGCTCAAACCGCACGGCGCAGAGGGCAACGCGCTGCTCCGCACCATCATGGGCGGCATTCATACTTTTTATTCGCCGATCCTCCATACCGCGCTCGATCGGCCCCGGATCTGGTTCTGGAGCGCGCTGATCCTGTGCATCGGCGCGTTCGGGCTGGTGCCGGTGCTCGGCTTCAGCCTGTTTCCGTCGGCGGAGACGCCCTATTTTCTGGCGCGCGTGGAAACACCGGAAGGCAGCAGCATCGCCCAGACCGACAAGGCCGTGCGTGACGTCTCCGCGATCATCGCGAAAGAAGGCGCGGTGGTGAACCGGATGGACAATGCCGGGCGCGGCAATCCGCAGATTTTCTACAACATTTTCCCGCGTGAAGAGCGCGCCCGTTACGGCGACATCTTCGTCACGATGAAGGAATGGGATCCGCGCGTCAGCCCGGGCATGTTGCGGCGCTTGCGGGAGCGGCTGGCGGCTTTTCCTGATGCCCGCGTGACCGTCGTCAATTTCGAAAATGGCCCGCCGGTCGAAGCGCCGATTGCGGTGCGCGTGCGCGGGCCTGAGCTCGATGTGCTGAAGAAGTTGTCGGACCGCGTGATCGCCGAAATGGAAAAGGTGCCAGGGCTGCGCGATATCGACAGCCCGGTCGCGTATGACCGGGTCGATATCGATCTGGGGCTGGATGAGGCCAAGGCCGGGCTGCTGGGGGTCGCGCCGGGCGAAGCGCGCCGCGCCGTGCGCCTCGCGATCAGCGGCGAACAGGCAAGCCGCCTCCGTGATGAGGAGGGCGATACCTGGCCCGTCACCGTCCGTTTGCCCCTGCCGGGCAACCAGCCGGTGTCGGCACTCGGTCAGGTCTATGTGCCGACCACCGCTGGGGGCAGCATTCCGTTGCTCGAGATCGCTACGCCTACGCTCAAAAGCGTTGCCCCCCAGATCACCCGCTTCAAGCTGCAACGCACGGTAACGATCACCGCCTATAATCAACCCGGCGAGCTGACGTCGAAGCTGACCACGGTGGTGCAAAAACAACTCAAGAACATTGATCTGCCCAAGGGCTACAGCATCAGCCTGGGCGGCGAAGCCGAGGCGGCGGCGCGTAACTTCTCCGGGCTGGGGCCGATCATCCTGCTCGCGACCTTCGGGATTATCGGCGTGCTCGTGCTCGAGTTCGGCCGATTCAAGGAAACCGCGGTGGTCGCGGGCGTGGTCCCGCTCGGCACGTTCGGCGGGCTGATCGCGCTGTTGGTAACAGGCAATTCACTGTCGTTTCTGGCGATCATCGGCTTCGTCGCGCTGATCGGCATCGAGATCAAGAACTCGATCCTGCTCGTCGATTTCACGACGCAGCTGCGCGAACGCGGGATGGGCCTGCGTGAAGCGATCGAGAGAGCGGGCGAGATCCGCTTCCTCCCGGTGCTGCTCACCTCGGTGACTGCGATCGGCGGGCTGCTGCCGCTCGCGCTCGGCGGATCGGCGCTCTATTCGCCGCTGGCGTGGGTGATCATCGGTGGGCTGATCAGCTCGACCTTCCTCAGCCGGATCATCACCCCCGTGATGTACCTGCTGGCGGTGCGCGGCGATGAGAAACGCGCGGTCGATGCCCGTGATGCCACAGATGTTGCGCTCCACCCGGACAGACCGTAAAAGTCCGCTTCAGGCGGCCGGCTTGGGTCGCCTTTTTGCGTTAGGGAGCCTTGCCATGCCGATTACCCCGCTCATGCCCGTTTACCCGCGGTGCGATGTGCGTCCGGTGCGCGGTGAAGGTTGCTACCTGATCGGAGAGCACGGTGAGCGCTATCTCGATTTTGCCAGCGGTATCGCCGTCAACGCGCTCGGCCATGGCCATCCCAAGCTGGTCAAGGCGATTGCCGATCAGGCAGCAACGCTGATGCACGTCTCCAACCTCTACGGATCGCCGCAGGGGGAGAGGTTCGCGCAGCGGCTGGTCGATAACAGCTTTGCCGATACCGTGTTTTTCACCAATTCCGGCGCTGAGGCGGTCGAGTGCGCGATCAAGACTGCGCGCCGTTACCACTACGCCAATGGCAACCCGCAGCGGCACAAGCTGATCACTTTCAACAACGCCTTTCATGGCCGCACGATGGGCACGATCAGTGCCACCAATCAGGCCAAGATGCGCGACGGGTTCGAGCCATTGCTGCCCGGCTTCGGCTATGCGCCCTTCAACGATCTGGAAGCGGCGCTTGCATTGATCGATGACGAGACGGCGGGTTTCCTGGTCGAGACGATCCAGGGCGAAGGCGGCGTGTCAGCCGGCACCGAGGCGTTCATCCAGGGCCTGCGCAAGGCGTGCGACGAGCACGGCCTGCTGCTGGTGCTTGACGAGGTGCAGTGCGGATACGGTCGCACCGGCAAGATGTGGGCCTATGAGCATTACGGCATCACCCCTGATATCCTGGCATCGGCCAAGGGCATTGGCGGCGGTTTCCCGCTCGGCGCCTGTCTTGCGACCGAGGAAGCCGCCAAGGGCATGGTGTTCGGCACCCATGGCTCAACCTATGGCGGCAATCCGCTCGGCATGGCGGCGGGCGAGGCGATCCTCGACGTGATGCTCGAACCCGGTTTCCTCGATCATGTTACCGCGATGGGCGAACGACTCCGTCAGGCGCTTGAGCAGATGATCCCCAATCACGACCATATTTTTGACAGCGTTCGCGGGCGCGGGCTGATGGCCGGGCTGAAACTGAAGGACAGCGCCGTTGCGCGCGATTTCGTTGGCTATCTGCGCGATCATCACGGGCTTTTGACAGTCGCAGCGGGCGAAAATGTCGTCCGCATCCTGCCGCCGCTGATCATCGAGCAGCATCACATCGACGAGTTCGTCCAGAAGATGAGCGATGCCGCGCGGGCCTATGCCCCGGCCGTGGCGGCGTGACCCGCCACTTCCTCAATCTCTCGGACGCCGGGGCCGACGCGATCGCCGCGATGCTGGCCGACGCGCTCGATCGCAAAAATGCGCGGGCGGGGTGGCCAAAGGGCAAGGTGGATGCCGATGCACCGCTTGCCGGGCGCGTCCTGGCGATGATCTTCGAGAAGAACTCCACCCGCACCCGGGTGTCGTTCGACATGGCGATCCGCCAGCTGGGCGGCACCAGCATCGTCATGGACGCCGGATCAATGCAGCTTGGCCGGGGGGAGAGCATCGCCGATACCGCCCGCGTCCTGTCTGGCTATGTCGATGCGATCATGATCCGCACGGATGATCATGCCAAGGTGGTCGAGATGGCGCAGTACGCCAGCATGCCGGTTATCAACGGGCTCACCGATGCATCGCACCCCTGCCAGATCATAGCCGATCTGCTGACGATCATCGATAGCGGGCGTGCGCTGCCGGGGCTGAAGGTTGCGTGGTTGGGCGATGGCAATAATGTGCTCGCGTCAATCGCCGAGGCCGCCGGACTGATGCATTTCGATGTCGTCGCCGCGTGCCCGCAAGGGTTCCAGCCGAGCGACGAGGATCTGGCGCTCGGCAAGGGGCGCGCGCGCTGCGTCGCCTCGCCGCACGAAGCGGTCGAGGGGGCCGACGTGATCGTCACCGACACATGGATTTCGATGGGGCAGGCGCATGCCGACACCAAGCTCGATGCGATGATGCCCTATCAGGTGACGCCCGCGCTGATGGCATCCGCGCGGCCCGATGCGGTGTTCCTGCACTGCCTGCCGGCACATCGCGGCGAGGAAGTGACGGCAGACGTGATCGACGGCCCGCAATCGCTGATCTGGGCAGAGGCCGAAAACCGGCTGCACGCGCAGAAATCGATCCTGCGCTGGTGCTTCGGGCAGATCGGTTGATCTTGCGACGATCATTTCCCATCTTCGTCATGCCAGCGCAGGCTGGCATCTCATCCCACCAAGCGCGCCAATGCCGCACGAGACCCCAGCTAACGCTGGGGTGACGGAGTTTTTGATGAATACCGACCAGGATATCGACACCGATCGCGCGCTTGGCTTCACCATTCCCGATCGCCACGCGCGTGGGCGCATCGTTCGCCTTGGTCCGGTGCTCGATACGATCCTGGAGGCACATGCCTATCCGCCCGCCATTGAGGCACTGTTGGCCGAAGCGCTGACGCTGACGGCGCTGGTGGGATCGACCTTGAAGGATGTCGGCGGCCAACTGACGATGCAAACGCAGACCGAAAACGGCGTTATCCGGTTGCTGGTATGCGATTTCCGCGGCGGCGAGCTGCGCGGCTATATCGATTTCGATGCTGACAAGCTGGCGGATCAGCCCGAACTACCGAGCCTGTTCGCGCTGTTCGGTGCTGGCTATCTGACGATGACCTTCGATCATGCAGGAACCGGTGAGCGCTATCAGGGCATTGTGCCGCTCGACGGGGACACGCTGGCCGCCGCAGTAGAGAGCTATTTCGTCCAGTCGGAACAGATTCCGACGTTGGTCAAAATCGGCTTTACCAAAGGCGCCAATGGCAAGCACCGCGCCGGCGGCCTGTTCCTGCAACATTTGCCCGAAGGCGAGGTTGGCCGCGATCGCATTCACACCCGGCTCGATCATCCGGAATGGGAGCATGTTGCGGTGCTGGGCGGCACAATGGCGGTCGATGAGCTTACCGATGCCACGCTGCCGCTCGAAACGTTGATTTGGCGACTGTTCAACGAAGAGAGCGAAGTCCGCATCCTGCCCGATGTATTGCTATCGAAGGGCTGTCGTTGTTCGGTTGATTATATCGCGCAAGTTATCGGAAAATTTCCGATCGAGGAACAACGCGATATGGCCGATGAAAATGGCGTTATCACCGTCGATTGCGCGTTCTGTTCAACCAAGTTTCCCCTACAAGTGGGGATAACGACCCCTTAGTTGTTGTTGCATCCTGGCCCTGTTCCCCGCAGATGTTTGCTGGGGGCACCAAGGGCGAATCGTTTTGCGATCGCAGGTGGCGAGGGACAGAACAGATGCGGAAAGGTTACTGGATGCGCTCGCTGGCGGCGGGCATTGCCCTTTGTACAGGCGCGGCCGTCGCGAACAGCCCGGCTGCGTTGCCAGTTGCGGGGGCCATTGGTCAGATCGAGCCTGGCCAATGGCAGTTGCGCGAAGCCGGATCGGCCGCACCGCCCCGGCTGATCTGCGTTGCCAATCCTGATCGCTTGATTCAAATCGAGCATGCGGGCCTGACGTGTGCGCGAACGCTGCTGAGCGATCAGCCGCGAACCGCGACAATCAGCTATAGCTGCCCCGGCGCTGGGCATGGGCGGACGATGATCCGCATCGAGACGCGAAACAGTTTTCACCTCGAAACTCAGGGTATCGCGGGGGGCGCGCCGTTCGACATGGCATTCGAGGCCAAGCGCATGGGGGATTGTGCCGCTGCATCGCTGAAAGCCGGGCGTTAAGCTGGGGTATAGATTTGGCTGTTATACCGATTAGGTGCTGATGGCACGCTTTCTCCCTGAGGGTTTGAAGCCCCACTGGGCCGCCTTAACCAGGCGGCCCTTCTTTTGGTGATGATCGCTTGCAGCCATGGTGCATTGCGACTAGCGACCCGCCGATCATGACGAACACGCAGAAAATGGCCGTGGTGCTGCTGTCGGGCGGCCTCGATTCAATGGTTTCGGCTGCGCGCGCGCGTGAAGCCGGGTTTGGGTTGCTGGCACTGTCGGTGGATTACAATCAGCGCCACCGTGTTGAACTGGCCGCCGCAGGGCAGATTTCGCGGGCATTGGGGGCAGAGCGGCATATCGTGCTGCCGCTCGATCTGTCGGCCTTTGGCGGCTCGGCGCTGACGGCGGATATCGATGTGCCAAAACAGGGGGTGCGCCCCGGCATTCCGGTTACCTATGTACCTGCCCGCAACACGATTTTCCTCAGCCTTGCGCTCGGTTGGGCGGAGGCGGCGGGTGCCCATGATCTGTTCATCGGGGTGAACGCGCTCGATTATTCGGGCTATCCCGATTGCCGCCCCGAATTTATCGCCAGTTTCGAAGCAATGGCAGCACTTGCAACGCGCGACGGTGTGGAGGGACGCGGCTTTTCCATCCACGCCCCGCTACAACATATGACCAAGGCAGATATCGTGCGTGAGGCGGCACGGCTTGGCATTGACGCCGGCTTGAGCTGGTCCTGTTATGATCCCACGCCTGAGACGTTGCATTGCGGGCTGTGCGATAGCTGTCGATTGCGCCAGCGCGGGTTTGACGAAGCGGGGATCGCAGACCCGACTGCGTACGCCGCACGGCCATGAGCTATGCCGTCAAGGAAATGTTCCTGACGTTGCAGGGTGAAGGCGTGAATGCCGGGCGCCGGGCGGTTTTTGTGCGCTTTGCCGGGTGCAACCTGTGGTCAGGCCGCGAGGAGGACCGCGCGACCGCGGTATGCCGGTTCTGCGATACTGATTTTGTCGGCGTCGACGGGGCAGGGGGTGCGCGTTTTGCTGATGCGACCATGCTCGCCGCGGCGGTGGTAGGGCATTGGAATGGGCCTTCGACCGACCGGTTTGTGGTGTTGACCGGCGGCGAGCCGATGCTTCAGGTCGACGATGCTTTAGTTGATGCGCTGCACGGGGCCGGGTTCCGCATCGCCATCGAGACCAACGGCACATTGCCGGTGCATCGCGGCATCGACTGGGTCTGTGTCAGCCCCAAAGCGGGCAGTGAAGTCGTCCAGCAATCAGGCGATGAACTGAAACTTGTCTGGCCGCAGCCCGGCTCGGACATCGATTCAATCGAGCAATGGGCGTTCGATCACTTTCTGCTGCAACCGCTCGATAGCCCTGCGGCTGCACAAAATCAGGCGATCGCGATTCAGACCGTTCTCGCCCGACCGCGCTGGCGGCTATCGCTGCAAACGCACAAGCTGCTCGGGTTACGCTAGCGAGCCAACAAGGCCCCCTTGGTCAATAGGCTTGCGGGCACTTCTTAAAATCGAAGCGATCCTTTTTCCAGCACTCCGGGTCCATGCGCAATATGGGGATCGTGCGCAGATAGATGCGCGCGCCAAATGCTTGTTCGCCGCGGGCCACCAGGCTGTTGCGCAATTCGCGCAGCCGGTTTGCCGCCAAGGTACCCAATTCGCCACGCGGCGTGAAAATCGCATCACGGCCAACATTTGCGGCGGTCTGACAGAAATTATACTGCGCATAGACCGTGGTAAATCCGGAATAGATTCGGGTCTGATATTTGTCGAAGGCGCCGGTTGCTGCCTTGGCAGTCTTGTTCTTGCGCGCAAAATATTTGCCCAGCGTGTCGAACGATTTCGCAAGTTCGGCCTTATGATCGAGCAACACAGCATTATAATTGGGAATAGTCATCAGCATCGGTTCAAAATCACAGCCAAGCGCCGAAACGTTCAGCGCGGCGCGCAACGACCAGACCATGCTGGCGCGCAGTTCAGCCTCGGTAGCGCCGGGCAGTTCGACGAACATGCCGGGTTCGTCACCGCGCACTGGTTCGCCGCTATAATCGGGGCTCTTAATGAAAAACTGAGCTGCGGCTGGGCTTGCCGCCGTCATCCCCAGGGTCATTGCGAGCAATACCGCCAAACGCCACATCATCAATCTTCCTCGCCTGATACCCCCTGCGCTGCCCCTAATGGCTTTCCGCAGCGGCCCCAAATCATTTTGCAAACTCAATTTGTGCGTAACAACCCGTCGATCGGATAACCGGCCGATTCGCTGCGCTCTCTTCGCTCTACGGCTGGCAAGCGAAGGCCCGGTTAACAGCCCAGCGCTTCATTATGAGGACAGCGGCATCACGGTCAACACACGGTCAAAACAGGGCCGTTACACATAAAAAGGGCCGCCCGGCTGACCGGGCGGCCCTTTATGTGCCAGGCCACTCAAGGGCCGTGGCAATCGCCAAATTACTTGGCTTCGTTCGACATCATCGCGTCGTTCGACATCATGGCGTCGTTCGACATCATCGCATCGTTCGACATCATCGCGCCGTCGGTTGCGGTCATGTTGTCGGTTGCCATCGCATCGCCTTCGTTGGCGGTCATTTCGCTGACCATGGCGTTGTCGGTGGTCGTTTCGGTCTTCGGCGAGCAAGCCGAAATCATCAGCGCCGCGCCGGCGATCATCGAACCGGCAACGACTTTGGAAATGAGTGCACGCATTTGAAGCTCCCTAAATTAGTGGATTTGGCTGGCGTTGCGCCGTTAATACCCAAACCGTAGTGGACATTAGTCTGATATGGTTCGACCCTCAAGCCTCGTTTTCCTGCGGTAAAGAAAGTCTTTTCAGGAAATGGGGAAATTCAAGCGCCAGCGCAGCGTCCAGTGCCGCGAAATCTGCGGTCACGCCAAGCTTTTTTATGCTCGTTACCCCGTAATCGGGCAAGCCGCACGGCACGATTCCGCCGAAATTCGCTAGGTCTGGCATTACGTTAACGGCAAAGCCATGCAACGTCACCCAACGTTTCACCCGCACGCCGATCGCACCTATTTTGGCTTCAGCGGCACCATCCAATGTCCAGATGCCGACACGACCAGGTGCCGTAAAGGCGGCAATGCCCAGTCGCCCCAGCGTCGCGACGACCCATTGTTCGATCGCATGGACAAAGCAGCGGACGTCGCGGCCGCGTTGGTTGAGATCGAGCATCACATAACCGATCCGCTGGCCGGGCCCGTGATAGGTATAGCGGCCGCCACGGCCCGTGGTGTGGACCGGAAAGCGCGCATCGATCAGTTCGGCAGGATCGGCGCTGGTACCGGCGGTGTAGATTGGCGGATGCTCCAGCAGCCAGACGAGTTCGCGGGCGTCCCCGGCCGCAATGGCTGCGGCGCGGTCGGCCATTATCCCGGCAGCGATTGCATAGTCGATAAGCCCGGGCTCGATCCGCCATTCCACATCGTCGATCATGCTCGCTTCCTGCGGCAGGCGGGCAGGCGGCGCAAGATCGGCAGTTCGATGATGATGATAAGAACGTGTCGAGCAATCATTGGCAAGGGACCGAGCAATCGGTTACGATAAGGTGATATCGAGCCAAGGCGAAGGGGTAACAGCCAAACGCCTTGCCTGACACCGGGAGTATGCTGCCTTGAATTCAGTCAACATGGGAACGGTTTGGGATCGGGCGACCGAGTTCCTGGGGGACAATATTGGTGCGGTGACGCCGATTGCGCTCGCCACGATCTTCGTCCCTGCCTCCATCAACGATGCGATTGCCCCGCTCGCCGCTGCTAATCCCGGCATGCAAACAGCGATCAGCGCGGCTGGGTTGGTGTTTGCGATCGTGTCGATCTTTGGCCAACTCGCCATCATGGCGCTTGCACTCGATGCCGGTCGAACGGCGGGCGGAGCCGTTGGCGCCGCAGCGTCGAAGCTCTTCGCGGCGGTACTGATCACCATCTTGCTGCTGCTTGTGTTGCTGCTGCTGCTGATCCCGCTGGGTGTCATCATGGTCAGTGGCGGTCTCGATATGTCGGGGTTTGCCACAAATGATCAGGCAGCGATCAGCGCGGCGATATCGCAGCTTCCTGCGGGCATCGTCTGGTCGATGCTGGGCTATATGCTCGTTTGGGTGGTGTTATCGATCTGGATCAGTGCGCGGCTGACGCTGGCCTATCCGGCGCTGCTGGATCCAAGCCTGGGGATGGGCGCGGTCAATGGATCATGGATGCTCACCCGAGGGCTGGCGCTCAAGATCGTTGGGGTGTTGCTGCTTTATGTGATCGTCAGTGGCGTTGCGGCGCTGGCGGCAAAGGCAGCGTTTGGCGGGGTACTCGGGGTGATCGCAGGCGGCGCTGAGCCGGGAAGCGTTGCCAGCGTCCTCACCTCGGTTGCGGTTGGCGCGGTAGGCACGGCATTTGCTGTGCTGCAGTCGGCATTTGTTGCCAAGCTGTACCTTGCCGCACGCAACCGCGCGCAGGAAGCCTCCGGCCACTCATGACCATTAACCTGCCAGGCATCTTTACCGATGCCTGGAGCATGTTCCGCCGGCACCAGGAGGTGCTGATGACGGTGGCGGGGATGTTTATCTTCCTGCCGACGCTTGCGTTGCTGTTGCTCGTGCCGGTCGCGCCGCCCTGGCCCGATTCCGGGGCGACCGAGCCCGAGATACAGGCCGGGGCGACCAAGCTGGCGGCGTGGATCGTCGATAACACCTCGATGTTCGCGGCTGCTGCTGTCGCTTCGCTTTATGGCGCGTTGGCGATCAGCGTTTTCTTGCTCGATCCGGGCTGCGCCGATCTGCGGGCGGCAATGGCGCGCGCGCTGAAGTTGTTGCCGCGCTACATATTGGCAGCGCTGTTGATCCTCGTCCCTGCATCGCTTGGGCTGTTCGTTCTCATTTTGCCGGGTATCTACATTCTGGGACGCACCATGCTGATCGGGCCGACATTGATCGTCGAGCGACCGATTGCCGCGACCGCAGCGATCATGCGCAGCATCGCTTTGACACGGGGCAACGGGCTTGTGCTGGCCGGGCTGACCGGTATCGGGCTGGTTGCAGGACAGATTTTGCCGGCACCTTTCCAGCGCATCGACGAAACGTTGCGCATTGCTGAGGCAGCCAATCCCGTGATGATCGCGATTGTGGATTCGGCAGCCGCTGCTTGTGCCGCTGCGGTTACGCTGGCGACGATCCTGGTGCGAATTGCCGTCTACCGTCAGCTTGCATCAAGAAGCGGGACGTGAGGGGCAGCGGATCGATCGATCAAGCCTAACAGGCGGGGATCGGGAAAAGTTTCGATCCGGCGGGCAACGGCGACAAAGCCGCACGCGCGGTAGAAGTTGAGTGCCGATGGATGATCGAGCGTACAGGTGTGCAGCCACACCTGATCGATGCCGAGTTGCCAAGCGCGCACGAGCGTTTGCGCCATCAACCATCGGCCAAGCTTTTGCCCGGTCAGTTCGGGCACCAGCGCGAAATACGCGATCTCGCAGGCACGCTCAGTCCGAAAATCGAGCTCGACCATGCCGACCTCGATGCCGGCGCGATCGACCACCGCAAACACTTCCACCGCCGGATCGGTGATGATCGCGGATAGCGCGGCTTCGTCGATCACCAGCCGCGAATACCACAGCCATGGCTCGCCCACCCGCCGAAACAGCGTGCGATAGCGGTCCGGATCGGGACTGGCCCAGCGCACCAGTCGGAACGGCGCACTGGGCAGCGGGGCGGGGCGCGGTCGCGCCGTCATCTCCAGGCGGGTGACGACACCGGCGCACTCACCGATTGGAACCGAGAGCGCCACCATCGACGCGCGCCTTGCTTAGGCCCAGGTCGCAAGCGGCGGCAGGCTCATCAGAATCGCGTCGATATTGCCGCCGGTTTTCAGCCCGAACAATGTACCGCGATCATAGACGAGATTGAACTCGGCATAACGCCCGCGCCAGGTGAGCATCTGGGCAATATCGGCGTCGGTGAAGGGCGAGTGCATTCGCCGCCGCACGATCCGGGGATAGCTGTCGAGGAAAGCGCGGCCGATATCCTTGATGAATTCGAAGTTCGCATCGAAATCACCCTCGATATGATCGGCGAAAATGCCGCCGACGCCGCGGTGAACCTGGCGGTGCGGGATGTAGAAATAGTCATCCGCCCATTTCTTGAAGCGATCATAATAATCGGCGCCATGCGGGTCGCAGTGCGCCTTCAGCGTGGCGTGAAAATCGGCGGTGTCCTCGTCATAGGGAATGGGCGGATTGAGATCGGCCCCGCCGCCGAACCAGCGCTTGGTGGTGACAAGAAAACGGGTGTTCATGTGCACCGCGGGCACATGCGGGTTGGCCATATGCGCCACCAGGCTGATGCCGGTCGCGAAGAACCCCGGATCCTCCGCAGCGCCGTGGATCGACTTCGCGAATTCCCCCTCGAACGTGCCGCCCACGGTAGATACGTTGACGCCGACCTTCTCGAAAACCTTGCCTTTCATCACGCCGCGCA
This sequence comes from Sphingomonas sp. 28-62-11, assembly GCF_002278865.1. NCBI lineage: Bacteria > Pseudomonadati > Pseudomonadota > Alphaproteobacteria > Sphingomonadales > Sphingomonadaceae > Sphingomonas > Sphingomonas sp. 28-62-11. Next base: position 39,700 of record NZ_NCGB01000006.1, read on the forward strand.
CCCCGCCGCCGCCGGGCTCGCCGGACGGGTCGGTCCGATCCCAGCTGACATAATCGAAATCGGCGTCCGATCCCGCTTCGCGCTCGATCGCCACGAACTCGGCGCAAATTTGATCGCGCAGCGATTCGAACCAGGTGCGCGCGCGGGTCTGTTCGTCGTCGAGTGGCTTCATTCGGGCCGTCCCCCTATTGCTGAACTGTTCATTGCTGGCCTGTTATGCCGGCCATTGATCCGTTTGCCGCAGCGCCTCGGAAAGCGCGATGGCTGCAGCGAGCGCGACATTCAACGATCGACGCCCGGGCACAAGCGGAATTGTGATGCGAAGGTCGACGGCGGCATGAACATGCTCGGGAACCCCGCTCGATTCCGATCCGCACAGCAGCGTATCGCCGTGCAGGAACTGCGCCTGGTCGAGCCGCGTCGCTGCCTTCGTCGTCAGCAGCACGATACGCCCGGGCACCTGCGCCTTGAAACTGGCCCAGTCCGCGTGGCGCGCCATCGTTACATGCCGCAGATAATCCATGCCTGATCGTGCCAGCGCGCGGTCCGAAAACGGAAATCCCATCGGCTCGATCAGGTCGACAGGCACATCAAGACACGCCGCCAGCCGCAGGACCGTGCCGACATTTCCAGCAATTTCGGGTTCATACAGCGCCAGCCGTAACGATGGGGGGTGGCACGGGTGTGGGGCAGGAGCATCGGGCACCGTCATACATCCGCCTTAGGCCTTATAGCCGTATCCCCTCAAGTTGGATAAAATGCTGTTGGCATTAGCCAAGCCTATAGCTATCAGGCCGCGATTCGATGGTACTTTGTATCGTTTGAAAAACGGCATCAAAAATAGCCGTATGGGCATAGGTTCGAACCGCAAGGGCAAACGAATGGCAACGGTGAGCGACGCGATTCCAACGGGTGAAACGCCTGGTTCAGCGCATGATGGCGAACCGCGCCGTCGCGACTTTTTGAGCATTGCCGCACTTTCGTTCGGCGGCGTAGGCGTGGTGGCGACATTGGTGCCACTGATCAACCAGATGAACCCGTCGGCTGACGTGCTGGCCCAGTCATCGACTGATATCGATCTGTCACAGATTCTGCCAGGCCAGGCCATAAAGGCATCATTTCGCAAGCAGCCGCTGTTCGTTCGCAACCTGACCCCGGCGGAAATCGCTGCGGCAGATGCGGTGCCGGCGGCGAGCCTGCGCGATCCCGAAACGCTGGCGCAGCGCACGAAGGAAGGCCACAAGAACTGGCTCATCACGCTCGGCGTGTGCACCCATCTCGGCTGCGTGCCGCTGGGTGCCGGCGAGGGCGAAGTGAAGGGTGAGTATGGCGGCTATTTCTGCCCGTGCCACGGATCGTCCTACGATACGGCGGCGCGCATCCGCAAAGGCCCGGCACCGAAAAATCTGGCGGTGCCGGAGTACAAGTTTACGTCAGATACCACTGTAACGGTCGGTTGAGGTCAGCATTATGAGCTTCCCCTGGGCAAAGCATTACGAGCCGAAGTCGGATTTCACCAAGTGGATCGACAGTCGGCTGCCGCTCCCTCGTTTCGTGTATGATGCGGTTGGCGCGGGCTATCCAGTGCCGCGCAATCTCAACTATTTCTGGAACTTCGGCGTTCTCGCCGGCGTCGCGCTGGTGCTCCAGATCGTTACGGGCATCGTCCTGGCAATGCATTACGCTGCCAATGGCGCGATTGCGTTCGATTCAGTTGAACATATTATGCGTGACGTGAATTCCGGTTGGATGCTTCGGTACGCCCACGCCAATGGCGCATCGATGTTCCTCGCTGTTGTCTATATCCACATCGGTCGCGGCCTTTATTACGGCTCGTACAAGGCACCGCGTGAGATGATCTGGTTGCTTGGCGTGGTCATCTTCCTGCTCATGATGGCGACCGCTTTCATGGGCTATGTGCTGCCTTGGGGCCAGATGAGCTTCTGGGGTGCGCAGGTAATCACCGGCTTCTTCTCGGCGATTCCAGTAGTTGGTGAATCGATCCGCATCTGGCTGCTCGGAGGGTTCACCCCCGATAATGCCACGCTCAACCGGTTCTTCTCGCTGCACTATCTGCTGCCGTTTGTGACGCTCGGCGTTATCATCCTGCACGTTTGGGCACTGCACATTCCAGGCTCGAACAACCCGACCGGCGTCGATGTGAAGGGCGAGCAGGATACCGTGCCGTTCCATCCCTATTACACGGCGAAGGACGGCTTCGGGCTGGGCGTGTTCCTCACGATCTTCGCCGCATTGATTTTTTTCATGCCAAACGCGCTTGGTCACCCGGATAACTACGTTCCGGCCAACCCGCTTTCGACGCCGGCGCACATCGTGCCTGAATGGTATTTCCTGCCCTTCTACGCGATCCTGAAGGCGTTCACCGTCGATCTGATCCTGCCTGCCAAGCTGTGGGGCGTGCTCGCGATGTTCGGCTCGATCCTGCTGCTGTTCTTCCTCCCATGGTTGGACTCGTCGCCAGTGCGCTCGGCCAATTATCGCCCGACCTATCGCTTCTTCCTGTTGCTCCTGCTGATCGACGTGCTCGTCCTCGGCTATATCGGTGGCGCAGAGGCGACCGGCGTGAACATCGTGATCGGTCAGGTCGCGGCGGTCTATTACTTCGCGCACTTCCTGATCATCCTGCCGATCATTTCGGCAACAGAGCGTCCGCGTCCACTGCCGAATTCGATCACTGAATCGGTGCTGGGCAAGAGCGCCAAGTCGTCAGGCGGCAGCTTCGGCGCCGCGGTTCCGGCCGAATAAAGGGCATCCAAACCAATGGTTCGCATCATCTCCTTCATCGTTGGCCTGGGCTTTGTCGGCGTTTTGCTGCTGGGGCTGTTCGGCAGCGTCAACAGCCTGGTTACGGATCCGGCCAAGCCAACCGTGACCGAAGAATTCTATCGGCCGCACAAGGAAGTTGCTTTCGCCAGCGATGGTCCGATGGGCAAGTTTGATCGCGCCCAGCTCCAGCGTGGCCTGCAGGTCTACAAGGAAGTCTGCTCGGCTTGCCACTCACTCGGCCGGGTCGCTTTCCGGGATCTGATGAAGTTGGGCTACAGCGAAGCGCAGGTGAAGAAATTCGCCGCGGACTGGAGCACGAAGCAGCAGGTGCAGGATCCCAAAACGGGCGATCGCAGCGAGCGCGACAATGTGCCCGCCGATAAGTTTCCAACGGTTTATTATCCTGGCCAGGGCGTGCCGCCTGATCTCTCACTGATCACCAAGGCACGACATGGCGGCGCGGCGTATATCTACTCGCTGCTGACGGGGTATAGCGAGCAGCCCGAGGCGCTGCTGAAGCATTTCCCCGATGCGAAGACGCCGGATGGTCTTTACTACAACCCGTATTTCCCGAACCTCAACATCGCCATGCCGGCGCCGCTGGCTGACGGCGCGGTGACCTACACCGATGGTACCAAGAATTCACTCGATCAGATGTCGAAGGACGTGTCGGCATTTCTCGTCTGGGCCGCCGAGCCAGAGCTTGAGCAGCGCCATTCGACCGGTCTTGCGGTTCTCGGCTTCCTCCTGATCGGTACGATCCTCGCTTATGGCTCATATCGTACTGTCTGGCGGAATGTGAAGCATTGAGCATCGTGGCTGCCGCCAATGACGACTTGGCGGCGCTGATCCGCACGATCCCCGACTTTCCGAAGCCGGGGATCATGTTTCGCGACATCACGACCCTGTTGCTCGACCCCAAGGGGCTGGCAATGACCGTGGAACGGATGGTCGCAGCCACGGACGGCCCGGTTGATCTGGTGGCCGGCATCGAAGCACGCGGGTTCCTGTTCGCCGCTGCAATGGCGGTACCGCTCGACGCGGGCGTGCTATTGATACGCAAGGACGGCAAACTACCGGGCGCGACGATCGCTGAGGATTATGCGCTTGAGTACGGTACTGACCGGATTGCGATGCATGAAGACGCCCTCGTCCCCGGCCAGCGCGTGTTGCTCGTCGATGATCTCATCGCCACCGGTGGAACCGCCCGCGCGGCGATCCGCTTGCTCAAAAAGGCCGGCGCAACGGTGACCCAGGCGCAGTTTGTGGTTGATCTGCCCGATCTCGGTGGCGCCGATGCCTTGCGCGGCGACGGCATCGACGTCCACGCCTTGGTGGCATTCGGCGGCCACTGATCTTTTCGACCCGCTCGTGTCGAGCGAAGTCGAGACACCCTGCGCAGCGCTTGTGGTACGTCCCTCGACTTGGCTCGGGACAAGCGGGTTAGGGTAAAGTCATCAGATTGCATATGACGACATCAACCCTTCAGTCGCTCGGTCGGGTCCTGATCAGCCCGATCGCGATCGTCGTCATCACGGCCTCGTCGTGCTGGTTCAACACAGTTATCTTGCTGCGATAACTCCCCATTTCGGGGCGACTGTTGGATGCCCGCTTGTCGAGGATTTCGGTCTCAATCCTCAGCGTGTCACCCGGATAGACGGGCTTTAACCAGCGCAGTTCATCCTGTCCCGGCGACCCAAGTCCGGCCTGCTCGGTGGTCTTCATATTCTCGACCAGCATCGCCATCATCATCGCGCAGGTGTGCCAGCCACTCGCCGAAAGCCGCCCGAAATGCGTCTGCGCTGCCGCTTCGTCGGAGAGATGAAAGGCTTGCGGATCATATTTGCGGGCGAAATCGATCACCTCGTCGCGGGTGACGGCATAATGGCCAAAGGCGGCTTTGGTGCCGGGTTGGATATCTTCGAAATAGATCATGCCCGCAGTTTCCAGCGCAGCTGCGCGATTGGCAAGCGCTATCGCTTGATCAGCGCCGCACGAAACGGTCGATCATCGCCGTCGAGCTGCTCGCCCGCGGGCAGCCCGAGAATATTGCGGAGCAATGGAGCCACATTAACATTGTCGAAACTCGGCAGATTGCCCTGAGCCCGGATCGCCGGTCCGCTGGCGATGAACAGCGCCGCCATATCGGGGGCTGCGGGGTCATATCCATGCGCACCACCGGCCCGCATTGGTCGGTCAGGCGGTGGGGCCTTGTCGAGGATCAGCCAGCCCGTTTCGGCCAGGCAGATGATGCTCGGCACGCGCGGATGCTTGCCATAATGGAGCGCTGCGGGGATCTGTGCCTTGGGCCAGCACCGCATGTGGGGGTGCGGCTTGGCAAGGGCGGCGGTAAGTAATGCCTCTTTGCCGGGGTTTGGCTCCAGCCCGGCATAGGTGCCGCCCGTCACCATCCGGAAGCTGGCGGGGTCCACCAACTGATCGAGCCGGATCACCCGGTCGGGACTGGTCGCTGCCATGCCGTGATCGGCGGTGACCACTAGATTGACCGGCTGGCCAAGAGCGGAGAGCTCGCTCCGCAACCGCCCGATCGCGCTATCGACATCGGCGACGACTTCGGTCGTTTTCGGGCTGTCGGGGCCGTTGCTGTGCCCAGCGCTGTCGACGGTATCAAAATACAGCGTCAGGAACTGCGGGCGAGTCGCAGCGGGGCGCCGCAGCCAGTCGATTATTGCATCGACCCGCTGGCGATTGCTCACGTCATGGCCATATTGCTGCCAATCGCTTGGCCGCAGCCCGTTAAAACTGATGTTTGCGCCCGGCCAGAACATCGTCGCGGTGCGGATGCCTGCGCGCTCGGCGGTGATCCAGATCGGATCGGCCTGGGTCCACCAGAACGGTTCCTCGCTCTGCATCGTGAAGGTCATGCCGGGATGCGCGGCATCCTCCATCCGATTACCGACGATGCCATGGCGGTCGGGGCGCAGGCCTGTCACCACCGTCCAGTGATTGGGGAAAGTAACGCTCGGGAAGGACGGGCGCATCGACGCGCTGATCCCGGCGGCGGCCAGCGCATTCAGGTTCGGCGTCACCCCGCGCGTCAGATAATCGGGCTTGAATCCGTCTATGGAGATCAGGATCGTAACGGGCGCCCGCACCTCGACTGGCGCGGCCGCCACGGTTGGGCGGGGCGCATCGACCGGCGGCGTCACGCACGCCTGAAGCAGCGCGGCAAGCGCCGTGGCGGCAAATCGGGAAGTCCAGCGCATGGAAGCCCTATGCCGCGTCGTTGAGTCATTCATGTGACAGGATGTCGATCAGACATTAAACCGGAACAGCAACACGTCGCCGTCTTGCACCACATAGTCCTTGCCTTCGGAGCGCAGCTTGCCCGCATCGCGCGCGCCGCTTTCGCCTTTCAGCGCGACGTAATCGGCAAAGGCGATGGTCTCGGCGCGGATGAAGCCTTTTTCGAAATCGGTGTGGATTTCGCCCGCCGCCTGCGGGGCCTTGGCACCGACATGGACGGTCCAGGCGCGGGTTTCCTTTGGGCCGACGGTGAAGAAGGTTTGGAGCTTGAGCAGCTTGTACCCGGCAGTGATGACGCGAGCGAGGCCGGTTTCCTCGAGGCCCAGCTCGGCGAGGAACTCGCCGCGCTCGGCGGGGTCCATCGTTGCGATCTCGGCTTCGATTGCAGCGGAGACGACGACGGCCTCTGCCCCTTCGGCCTTGGCCTTTTCGAAGACGCGGGCCGACTGCGCATTGCCGTGCGCCGCATCGCCCTCATCGACATTGCACACGTACAGCACCGGCTTCGACGTCAGCAGTTGCGCCTGGGCGAACACCCGCGCCTCATCTTCATCCTTCGGCTCAGTCAGCCGGGCGGGCTTGCCCTCGCGCAGCAGGTCGAGCGCCTGGCCAAGCACCGAGGCGGCGATCTTGGCTTCCTTGTCGCCCTGCATTGCCTTTTTCTGGGCAGCGGGAACGCGCTTTTCGAGCGATTCGAGGTCTGACAGCATCAGCTCGGTCTCGACCGTTTCAGCGTCCGCAATCGGATCGACCTTGCCCTCGACATGCGTGACATCGCCGTCCTCGAAACAGCGGAGCACATGGACGATCGCGTCAACCTCTCGGATATTGCCAAGGAACTGGTTGCCCAAGCCCTCGCCCTTCGATGCGCCGCGTACCAGCCCGGCTATGTCGACAAAGCCCAGCTGCGTCTCGATGATCTTGGCCGAATGCGCGATATCGGCGAGCTGCTTCAGCCGCGGATCGGGGACGGCGACATTGCCGACATTCGGCTCGATCGTGCAAAAAGGATAATTCGCCGCCTGCGCCGCCGCGGTCTCGGTCAGCGCATTGAACAGGGTGGACTTGCCGACATTAGGCAGCCCGACGATACCGCAACGAAATCCCATGAACGATCCTTGGTGGTGGTGGCCGGTTTCGGCAATCAGTGGATGGCCCGATAGGCTGTCGGCGGGAGAAATGCCAGTGGGGGGTGAGGGGCGAGCTTGGCTCTCCTTACCCCCGTCGTCACCCCGGACCCTTCGACAAGCTCAGGAGAGCCTTGTTCCGGGGTCCACCTATCCTCCCACGAAAACAGTGATTGCGGCGCCGTGGACCCCGGAACGAGTCCGGGGTGACGGGGGACGGGGATAGCGTTGCTCCCGGAGGTGAAGTTGCGGAAGTTGCGGGTCTCGCGCACTTCGTTGCGGGTGTGGCCCACGGCATGCAGCTTCACGGATGATCGACGATTTCAAAGAACGATGTTCAACATACCCGATGGCAGCGATGTAGGAAAGTTTGGGCGGGGAATGTGGATCGATCAATGCCCCGCATGTTTACCATGATCGCTATTCTGCGCTTCAAACCATTGATGCAGTGCGGCGTTTATCTTCGTGTTGGCCGTAACGAATGTAATCTTTCCACCCCGGGCAATCGGCCGATAGGTGACGGTCAACTTTCCACGGGCCGCCATCAATTCCGCCAAGCCGGGCATGTCAGCGCCGTGTATCTGAACAGGGTTGGCCCAGTCGCCACCGCTGAACGCTTTTGCCTGATATTCGAGATGGCCGCGAACGCTTTCAACTTGGCGGGCATCGCCGTCTCGCGACGTGACCGTCAGCACACCGCCATCGCGTTTTGGGGCAAAGGTGTGGAGTGTTCGATCGAGATCAAAGCCCATTACTGGCCCGCTTCTCCTCGCGATCTCCGCCTGTCGCTCCGGGCTGGCGCGCTGCATTTCCGCTTTGTGTGCCCGATGGTCGTGACTGGCGTGATCAGTCGGCTGCACGCGCTGAGCGCATGACCGCTCTACCGTGGCTGCGCCGGTTGCTGCGAGTGCCATGGGGATAGCGAGCAGATGCTTGACCAAGCTCATCGGATTTCCTTTTGTGACCTGATGGATCACTAGCGCGACATTCGAGCTACCCGTATGATTGAAATCATGCACAACGATATAACCGATCACTTTCTGCTTCAGACACTCGGGGTTTCTGCAAAGCCACCGACCCGGATAACGCTCGCCGCAGGGGAGCACGCCTTTCACGAAGGCGATTGTGTCCATAGCGTTTTCATTGTCGAGCGCGGCCGGATATTGCTGAACCGTCACCTTGCTGATGGAGCGGTGGTCACGCTATTCACGGCGCGCGCGAAAGAGAGCTTCGCGGAAGCGGCCTTGTCATCGGACTATTACCACTGTGATGCGGTGGCGGTGATCGGCAGCGTCGTTTTGGCACTGCCGGTCGCCCAGTTGCGACGCCACTTCCTGGCCGACGCTGCATCGGCGATGGAGTTGGCGATGTTCTTCTCACGACAGGTTCGCGACGTGCGAGCCCGTTTGGAACTGCGCGACATCCGTTCCGCGACAGCAAGGATTGTTGAGTGGCTGACGAGGCAGGCGGTCGGCAGTCCTCCATACGTCGAGCTTACAGGCACCTGGAGCGAGATAGCCGACGAACTCGGCCTTCGCCGAGAAGTTTTGTACCGCGCACTGGCCAATCTTGAGCAGGACGGTTCGATCAGCCGAAGCAAGAACGTCGTATTTCTCTGCCCGTGAACCGATCTACCACCGATAATTGAAGCTCACGCTGATCCGTTCGCCCCCGGATTTGCTGGCGCCCTCATGCGGCATCACCTCATGCCGCAGCCAGCTTTCCCATAACAGCACCGTCCCTGGCACCGGCTCGACATACACAAACGTCCGCAAATCCTCGGGTGCGTCGTCGTGGCGGGTGGGGGCGGCCATCATCATTGCCAGTCGCGGATCTTCGAATCTGATCGCGCCCGCGCCGGGTGGCACCGCGACATAGACCGTGCCGGACACCACTGAATGCGGGTGGATGTGGCCCGAATGCGTCGCGCCTGGCTTCATGACGTTCACCCACAGGCTGTCGAGCTTCAGCTTGCGCCCTGCCAGATCGAACGCGCAGTCATCCGCAAATGCGGCGACATGCTTGTCGAGCAATTTCACCAGATCGCCGATCACCGGATCGCGCCTCGGCAGGTCGTTCAGCGAGGCATAGCTGGTATAGCCGCGATAGCCCTTGGCCTTGCTCCACGCACGCCCCGCGCGGTCTTCTTCGGCGAGCATCAGGCACGACCGGGCGAGATCGTCGACCAGCGCCGCGTCTTTAAGCGTGCCTTCGTACAGCCGCGTGGCGAAGAGCGAGCGGACGCTCATGGTTGCTGTCGCAGCGCGACGTCGTTCATGAAGCGCACGTCATCGCCCTCGGCGAGCCATTTCGCTTCGGCCGCGACCGCGCCGAGCATCTCGGCGAGATCATCCATCTCCGCCTTGGCGAAATTGCCCAGCACATGGCCGGTCACCTTGTCCTTGTGCCCGGGATGGCCGATGCCGAGCCGCACCCGGCGGAAATCCTCGCCGATATGCGCGACGGTGGAGCGGATGCCGTTATGCCCGGCAGTACCGCCGCCACGCTTCACCTTGACGCGAAACGGATCGAGATCGAGTTCGTCATAGAAAACAGTGACGTCCTGCGGCTCCAGCTTGTAGAACCGCATCGCCTCACCGATCGACTGGCCGCTATCGTTCATGAAGGTGGCGGGCTTGAGCAGCAGCAGCTTTTCGCTGCCGAGCCGAGCCTCGATCGCCCAGCCCAGGAAACGCTTCTTGGGCGCTTCGAAATCATGAAAATCGGCAATGGCGTCGAGCGCCATGAAACCGGCATTGTGCCGGTGGAGCGCATATTGCGCGCCCGGATTGCCCAGCCCTGCCCAGAGTTGCATTGCTCTTTCTCCCCAAGGGCAGGATTGAGTTGCCTTGAATTACCTCACCCCGTTGGGGCTGAGCGAAGTCGAAGCCCACGCGCTGCTCATGCCCTTCGACTTCGCTCAGGGTGAACGGCGGTGGGTAAGACCGCTTACAAGAACACTAGCGTGAGGGTAGGAGATTTGCACGCGCCCACCTTATCGTCACCCTGAACTTGGTTCAGGGTCCACCGCGCCGCAATACCCGGCAGGATGTGGCGCGCGGTGGATGCTGAAACAAGTTCAGCATGACGACTTTTGGTGGTCGGTGGGCCGAGGGCTTATTCGCCAGCGGCTTCGGCAGCTTCGCCTTCGCTCGACTTGAGCGCTGACGGCGCAACGATCGTTGCGATCGTGAAGTCGCGGTCCTCGATCGTCACTTTGCTGCCCTTGGGCAGGGTAACGGCCGAAATATGAATCGAGTCGCCCACATCGAACCCGGCGAGCGAGATTTCGACATCGTCCGGAATTTCCGACGCGTCGCACACCAGCTCGAGCTCGTGGCGAACGATGTTGAGCACACCGCCGCGCTTGATGCCGGGCGAGGTCTCTTCATCGGTGAAGCGGACGGGCACCTGAACGGTCACGGTCGAATGCTCGCCGATGCGCAGGAAATCGACATGGACCGGGCGGTCGCTGACGGGATCGAACGCGACATCCTTGGGCAGCGTCAACGCGGCTGTGCCGGCAACGTCCAGAATGACGGTGGAATTCATAAAGTGCCCGGTCATCAAAGCGCGCATCAGCGCCTTTTCCTCGAGGTGAATCGAGACAGGGTCTTGCTTGTTGCCGTAAATCACGGCGGGTACGCGGCCTTCGCGACGGAGTGAACGGGAGGCTCCCTTGCCAACCTGTTCACGCGTCTCGGCTGCGAGCGTCAATTGTTCGCTCATGTCAGTCTCCGAGTGTGCTTGGTGTCAAAAATTCCGGCCAAGCCTCCAGGGATGACCCTGACCGGAAGCGGCGGCGCATAGCCGAAGGGGGGGCAAAGCGCAAGTTATGCGCAGGCAACGCACGGGGAGCGGCTATTGAACGCGCTGGACCGCCACGCCGCGCGCGCGCAGCATCGCAACCACCGATGTTGGCCCCGCCAAATGCCCCGTGCCGACCGCAACCAGCAGCTTGCCGGGTCGGCGCATCCGCGCGGTGATCCAGCGGCTCCAGCGCGTGTTGCGCCCGTCGAGCAGCGTTGCCTTCATGGCGGGGGCGCCCACGAACAATTGATCGTTGCTGCGCGCGATCGTCGCCAGATCGCCGGTCGACCATGCCGCCAGCGCGCGGCGATAGCCGCCGCTATCCGTTGCCGCCAAGGTGAGCAGGCGACGCTGGTCGGGTTCGCCCAGATGATCGAACAGCGCGAGCTGGCTGCCGGGGGTTTCGAATGCGCGCTGTGGGCGGCCCGCAAAGCGCTTGGCCAGCACCGCTTCGACGCCGTCAGCGGGGCTCGCCCCGGCGGCGCGCGCGCGCCCGTTTTCGATCACCAGCGCCGCTGCCCAGGTCTCCAGCTTGTCGAGCGTCCAGGCCGATTCGTCGGCTGCATCGATCGCCCGGTACAGCGCCGGTCGAACATCGGCGTCCACCCGCGACGCGATCGGCGGCAGGCCGTCGCGGCGGGCGAGTCCGATGAACATCGCGCCTACCTCCCCGGGTGCGGAGCGGGGAATTTCGGTGACGAGTATGTCCGCACTGTCGATCGCCCGGGTGATGGCGGGCGTTTCCCATGCCACATTGGGGGGCAGCGCATGGATCGTCCCCAGCACCCAGATGGTCGTGTCGGCATCGCGCACCACGAAAAGAGCCGGCCGCGCCTGGGCAGGGCGCGACCGGCTGCAACCGGGCAGGGCGATCACCGCGGCGATCAAAAGGGGCGTGATCAGCCGCAATCCGTCCCGCCCGAAGCCGTGGAGTGTCGGGCGATCAATACTTGATCCGCGTCGCCGTCAGCTTGCGGGTGCCGAGCTGCACCTGAACACTGTCCTTGCCCGACAGATGGCCCGCACCAACCGCCATGAACACGGTGCCCGGCTTTTTCATGCGATTGTCGATCCATTCGGCCCAGGCAATATTGCGCTTGGTCAACAGGGCATTGCGCAGTTCCGGCGCGTCGAGCCCTTCGTTCATCGTGATGGCAAGGGCTTCCGGGTCACCCTTGGCCCATTGCGCGACCATCTTGTCGAGTGTCTCGCCGACCTTGCTCAGGTCCTTCACCGTCTGCTGCAGATAGGCGACCTGCACGTTTTCAGGCAGCGTATCGAACACCGCGAGCTGGCCGTTAAATGTTTCCAGCGCACCGATCGGCTTGCTGGCGGATTTTGCCGCTGTGGTCAGGATCGTTTCGGCACCGCTGTTTGGATCATAGCCAAGCTTGGGCAGCGGGGCGAGCGACAGGGTGAGCGCCACGAACCAGGGTTTGATCACTTCGAACTGTGCTGCAGGCAGGCCGTTGTCGGTCAGCGCCTTGGCGAGTGCAGGGCGCTCGACTTCGGGCAGCTTTTGCGACAGCGGGGGGCCATCGGTATCGATGATCACCGATCCGAGGATCTTCTGGATTTCCGCAGGTTCGGGCTGGATCACCTCAAGCACCAGCTCGTCGCTCTTGTCGAATGCCGTTTTCACCGCTTCATCAAACCAGCTCAGGCCTGGCTTCAACACGTGGACCGTACCGAACAGATAGATCGTCGTGTCGGCATCCTTCACCACCCACAGGGCCGGATCGGCATCAACCGTTGCGGCGGCAGGGGCCGGGGCTGCCGTCTGCGCGAGTGCCGGTGCGCCGATCATCAGGCTCAGCGGTGCCATCGTCGCCAGCAGGCGCAACTTCATCTTCTTGATCATCTCAAGTCCTTTCATCATACTGAAATGTCGTTGAAAACTAGAAAAAACGCTTCCAGGTGAAGATCGCGAGAGTTGTCGCAATCGTCGTCAAAAAAATGCCGTCGTGCGATAGCGGCAGCGAGGTTCCTGCCGCATCGCCCAGGAAGCGGGCGACGAACAACACCAGATAGACGGTCAACCCGACATAGGTGGCCCACAAGTTCGCATCGCGCTCCTGTTCGTCGATCACCTGCATGTAGATGACGGTACCCCACAGCAAACCGCCAGCAATCAGCGCGAGCCCCACAATCATCAGCGCCGATCGGAAGGCGTTGTCCGCCAGTTCGGTCGCAAAGCCGAACAGGATAGAGCCGATCAGCATCGTGACGATGGTGCCGATCCATGCCGATCGCTGGCGGCGTACCATTGCACCAGCCCGGGCTTGCCAATCATCGCCGCTACGCGTTTCCTTCATTCCGTCGGGTTTCCGATCCACTGGACTAGGTCCGCCACTTCGCAACAAGATAGGTAACGATCGTCACGCCATAACCGAGCAGGAAGATGCCCAGTGCAGTCGGCTGTCCGGCCCAGCCGCCCGCTGCCAGTGCCTGCCAGATGGGATATCCTCCCATCATCGCAAACCAGCCCGCACACATCGCGCGAAGGTTATGCTGCACTGCCAGTTCATCGACCTTGCGAAACATATAGAGTGGCACAAAGATCAGCCCGAATGCCAGCAAGACCGCCATCGCGAGCGCAATACCCGGATCGAGTGTCATCGTCGTGAAGCTGAAGAAGCCGCGATTGCCCGGACGTTGATCGAGCACCCCAAAACTGGCGCCAAGCACCGCACCAAATACCAGCGAACTGATCAGGTACAGCAGCTTGTTGCGTCGCCGCGCCTGCGTGATGCGTTCGCCCGGGCCGATCGCCTTTCTCATTTCAAGCGACCGCCCCGTCATTCTCGCCATCATCGAAAATCTCCTCGATGCTCATGTCGAACAACCGGCCGATGCGGAAGGCGAGCGGGAGCGAGGGATCATATTTCCCCGTTTCGATCGCATTGACGGCCTGCCGCGAGACGCCCAGCCGCCCGCCGAGCTCGGCCTGGCTCCAGTCACGTTCCGCGCGAAGGACCTTCAATCTGTTCTTCATCAACCCCGTCCACATCCGCGTGAACTCCACGAGAACCCTAGTCATTGTTCCCTGACCCAATGTCAAGGTACACTGACTAATTGCCGCCGATTCGCCAAAATGTCAAGCGTCACTGACAAATGGTAACTCAACCCTTACCAAAGGGAGCGCCCATCGGCACTGTCACTGCACCCGCGATACTCGTACGCCGCGTGTTTCGAGCTGTTCGATAACGGACCCTGTGCCGATGAAATGGCCAGCCCCGGCCGCAAACAGCATTGTGCCCGGCGTTTTAAGCTGGCGGATCAGGGCGCGCGTCCATGCGCTGTTCCGATCGGTGAGCAGCGGTGCGGCCATTGCCGCAGAGCCAGTCGTCGCGACCAGATCGACCGATAGGGCCGAATCAGGGCCAACATCGCCCTTTGCCCAAGCATGGATCGCCGCGCGCATATCGGCGCGGCTGCGGACGGGGGCATCGATTGCGGCGTGGAGCATCCGCTGCTGATCCCCCTCTGGCACGGCATTGACGGCGGCGAGCACCTGGCGGTTATCCTCAATCGCAACGATCGGCTTGTTCGCCGTCCGAAATTGTTCCTCCAGCCAATCGTCCGCGCCGGGACCGGGCAGTTCACCGCTGCGCACTTCGTTCACCAGTGCAATCGCGACCGATGCAATCCAGCTTGGCATCTGGTCCATCAACCGGGCGGTGGCGGGGGGCAGCGACGCGACAAAGGCGGCAAGCTTTGCGCGGTGCCCAGCATCCACCCGCGCGGTGAGCGGCGGCAGCATCGGATCCTCGACGAACGATGCGTCGGTGGCTGCTTTGCTGGCGCTATCCTCGATCGATTCAAGGATCAGCAACCGTGATCTCGCGACGATCCGGTCCAGTGCTGCGGTGCGCCAAGCAAAGCCGGGCGGTAATGTGTGGATGGTGCCAATCAGGTAGATCGCGGTATCCCGGTCGCCAATCCGCCAGATTGCTGGGCGAGGGCGATAATTCTGCGACAGTTGCGCGAGGCGCACGGTGCCCTCCACGGGGGGAATGGCCTTGCGCGCAAGGGATAGCCCATCGTCGCGATCCGGGCCGGGATAGCGCAACTGTGGCGCGCCAGACCGTGATACGGCATCGTCATCGCGGGGGGTGTGGTACGCCAGCCGGGGCCGTTGCCGCGCCAAACCTGCATCGACCGGTCCGATCGCTGCTGCCAGCACCATCGCCGCCAGCGTGGCGAGCGGCCGCCGCAGGAAAGCACGCTGATGCGGCAGAAAGGCAGCCCGCAACGGGATCATAAGGTTAACAGTTTGCGCTCAGCTGCCCATCGCCGTCAACGGTTTGGCCGCATGCGGAGCCATTGACCCGCCTTGACGCCCACGCCAAAGGTGCGCGCACATTGCAGGTGCGAAAGATTACCCCCTTGGCCGCTCAGCCCCTAAGCTTCCAGCGAATGATCCTGACGCTCCATGATTACTGGAGCGATCATGGCTGCCTGATCCTGCAGCCCTATGACATGGAGATGGGCGCGGGCACCTTCCACACCGCCACCACCTTGCGCGCGCTCGGCCCCGATCCGTGGAACGCCGCCTTCGTCCAGCCCTGCCGCCGCCCGACCGATGGCCGCTATGGCGAGAACCCCAACCGGCTGCAGCATTATTACCAGTATCAGGTGATCCTGAAGCCCAGCCCGCCCAATTTGCAGGAACTCTATCTTGGCAGTTTGGCGGCGATCGGCATCGACATGCTCAGCCACGATATCCGCTTCGTCGAGGATGACTGGGAAAGCCCGACGCTCGGCGCGTGGGGGCTCGGCTGGGAAGTGTGGTGCGACGGCATGGAGGTGACCCAGTTCACCTATTTCCAGCAAATGGGCGGGTTCGATTGCAAGCCTGTAGCGGGCGAGCTGACCTACGGCCTCGAACGGCTGGCGATGTACATCCAGAATGTCGACAGCGTCTATGATCTCGCGTTCAACGACGCAGGCGTTACGTACGGCGACGTGTTCCTGAAGAACGAGGTCGAGATGTCGACCTGGAATTTCGAAGTCGCGAACACCGACAGCCTGGTCGAACAGTTCAAGATGCACACTGCCGAATGCGAAAATTCGCTCGCAGCCAAACTCCCGATCCCCGCCTATGAGCAGGCGATCAAGGCGAGCCACGTTTTCAACCTGCTGCAGGCACGCGGGGTGATCTCAGTCGCCGAACGCCAGGCGTATATGGGCCGCGTCCGCGATCTCGCAAAAGGCGCGTGCCAGGCGTGGATGGACAAAAACGGGTGGGCGGCGTGACCGCAACCGAAAATCCTCCCCGGGACGGGGAGGTGGTGCGCAGCACCGGAGGGGGCAGGCCGCAAACGCTACGCCGCCCAGAAGTATACGAAGCCCGCCGCGCACGCCGGGAAATGAGCTTGCCTGAGGTATTGTTATGGCAGAGGCTCAAAGGGTCTCCGCAAGGTGTCGCCTTCCGCAAGCAGCACCCGATCGGACCATATCGCGCAGACTTTTATTGCGCTGCTGCCAAGCTGGTGATCGAAGTGGACGGTATCGCGCACGATATGGGCGATCGACCGGAGCGTGACATCGAACGGACGACATGGTTGGAAGCGGCGGGTTACCGCGTTTTGCGGATCGGGGCGGCTGACGTTCTGAAAAATGCTGACGATGCGGCTCAAGCGATTGTTGCGTTTGCGGCGAGCCCCCTCCACCACCAGCCTGAAGAAGGCTGGCGGTCCCCCTCCCCGCTAGCGGGGAGGATCGAAGAGTGACCGACTTTCTGCTGGAGCTGCGTTCGGAGGAAATCCCGGCGCGGATGCAGGCGAAGGCGCGGGATGACCTCGCTAAGCTGTTCCTCGCCGAACTTGCTGCCGCCGGGCTGCCCGCACCCGCGATAACGACCTATGCCACCCCGCGCCGGCTCGCGCTGATTGCGCGCGATGTGCCGCTGGAGACGGCGGCGGTGTCGGAGGAGATCAAGGGCCCGAAATCGAGTGCCCCCCCGCAGGCGCTCGAGGGGTTTCTCCGCAAGACAGGGCTCGCCCGCGATCAGCTCGTCGAGCGCGACGGGGTGCTGTTTGCGGTCATCGACAAGCCCGGCCGCGCGACCGCCGATGTGCTCGCCGAAGCAATCCCGCGCATCATCCGCGCTTTCCCCTGGCCCAAATCGATGCGCTGGGGCGATGCGTCGCTGTCGACCGAAAGCCTGAAATGGGTGCGCCCGCTGCAGGGCATCGTCGCGCTGCTCGGCACTGACATCGTGCCGTGCGAGATCGCCGGCATCGCCAGCGGCCGTACCACGATGGGCCACCGTTTCCATTCGACCGGCGCGATCAGCATCGAGAGCGCGGCGACCTATGCAGAGCAACTCCGCGACGCGCACGTCATCGTCGATCAGGACGAGCGCGCGAACATCATCGCGGTCGGCGCGAAGATGGCCGCCCGCAAGGCGGGGCTGACCTTGATCGAGGATGCGGGGCTGCTCGCGGAAAATGCCGGGCTCACCGAATGGCCGGTGCCGCTGCTCGGCCGGTTCGACGAGGCGTTTCTCAGCGTGCCCCCCGAAGTGATCCAGCTGACGGCGCGGGTGAACCAGAAATATTTCGTCTGCGCGGATGCGGACGGGAAGCTCGCCAACGCCTTCATCTGCACCGCGAACATCGATGCGGCGGACGGCGGCGCGAAAATCATCGACGGCAACCGCAAGGTCCTTGCCGCGCGGCTGAGTGATGCGAAGTTCTTCTACGACACCGATCTGAAAGTGCCGCTCGACGAACAGGCCAAGAAGCTCGACCGGATCGTGTTCCACGAGAAGTTGGGCACGGTGGCCGACAAGGTCGCGCGCGTCGCCAAACTGGCGAGGTGGCTGGTCGAGGAGGGGATTGTCAGTAGCCGTGCTCCTGCGAAGGCAGGAGCCCAGGATGGCGAGGTGGCCGGAGGCCCTGGGCTCCTGCCTTCGCAGGAGCACTTGGCAGACCTCGCCGAACGCGCCGCGCTTCTCTGCAAGGCCGATCTCGTCACCGGCATGGTCGGCGAATTCCCCGAGCTGCAGGGGCTGATGGGCGGCTATTACGCCGCCGCGCAAGGCGAAGACCCCCGCGTCGCCGCCGCGATCCGCGATCACTACAAGCCGGTCGGGCAGGGCGATGACGTGCCTACCGATCCGGTGACGGTGGCGGTGAGTTTGGCGGATAAGCTGGATACGCTGCTTTGCTTTTTTGCCATTGATCTGAAGCCGACTGGATCCAGAGATCCATTTGCCTTGAGGAGAGGCGCGCTCGGTGCGGCTCTTCTAATGATCGCGTGTCAAATCCGGATGTCGCTTATGGAAGCGTTCGATATCTTGTTCGACGAGTTGACATTGCAGATGGACAATCGTCCCGACTCTCAGATGTTGCTTCAAGATCCTGAAGCCGACTGGCATAAGGGACCAAGAGAACACCCGGGTCTCAAAAACTTCTACCATTACCATTATGTTTTTGATGGCGTTACAAAAATTGCTCTAGAGAAAAACACTTACGTTCAAGTGAAACGTGAGCCCTCGATCACGATTGTGAGCAAGGCTGTATCGTTCGCCGTTCTTCTCGATTTCTTCGCCGACCGCCTCAAAGTCCAGCAGCGCGAAGCTGGTGTCCGTCACGACCTGATCGATGCGGTGTTCGCGCTTGGTGGGGAGGATGATCTCGTCCGGCTGCTCGCGCGCGTCCGCGCGTTGCAGGCGTTTATCGGCACACCCGACGGCGCGAACCTGCTCGCCGGGTATAAGCGTGCGGCGAATATTCTGAAGAAGGAGGGGTTCGAAACCTCCGATAAAAGCGATCGTCACCCCGGACTTGATCCGGGGTCCCGCTTGTCGGCGACCGAAGTAGAAGCGGGACCCCGGCTCGGGGGCCGGGGTGACGGCGTGGTTGGGGCTGGCGTTTTGCCCTACACCCCCGAAGCCGCCGAAGCCGCGCTCATCGCGGCACTCGACATCGCCGAACCCGCCGCTGCCGCCGCCGTTGCCGCCGAGGATTTCGAAGCCGCGATGGCTGCGCTCGCATCCCTCCGCGCGCCCATCGATGCCTTTTTCGAAAGCGTGATCGTCAATGATCCCGATCCTGCCAAGCGGGCAGCGCGGCTGGCATTGTTGGAAAAAGTGCGCAATGCCGTGTACGGAGTCGCCGATTTTTCGAAGATCGAGGGGTAAGCGTTTTTTCCATATAGGTAATAACTTTTATCACTTTTGAACCAATTCCGCCGGGTCTGGCGGCTGACGGGAATGAGCAATGAGCAAGTATGTGTACCGCTTCGGCGGCGGGGTTTCGGATGGCGCGGGCCTCAGCAAGGAATTGCTGGGCGGCAAGGGCGCGAACCTTGATGGCATGGCCTCGATCGGGCTGCCGGTGCCGCCGGGCTTCACGATCAGCACCGAAATGTGCACGCGTTACCTGGATGAAGGGCAATCCTTTCCGGACAGCCTGCGCGCTGAAGTCGCAACCGGCCTTGCGCATATCGAGGGCGTGACGGGCAAGAAATTCGGCGATCCCGCCAATCCGCTGCTCGTCTCGGTCCGCTCGGGCGCGCGCGTCTCGATGCCCGGCATGATGGATACCGTGCTCAATCTGGGGCTGAACGACGCCACGGTCGAGGGCCTCGCCACGGTGAGCGAAGATCCGCGCTTTGCGTGGGACAGCTATCGCCGCTTCATCCAGATGTATTCGGATGTGGTGCTCGAGCTGGAACATGGCGCGTTCGAGGAAGCGCTTGAGGTTGCCAAGGAAGATAATGGCTATTTCCTCGATACCGAGATGTCCGCCGATGACTGGCGCGCGCTGGTGGCGGAATACAAGGCAATCGTCGCGCGGCTATGGGGCAAACCCTTTCCGCAGGATGTCCACGATCAGCTTTGGGGTGCCGTCGGCGCGGTGTTCGGTTCGTGGCAGTCCGATCGCGCCAAGGTCTATCGTCGCCTGAATGCGATCCCCGGCGACTGGGGCACCGCCGTCAACGTGCAGGCGATGGTGTTCGGCAATATGGGCGAAACCTCCGCGACGGGTGTGGCGTTCACCCGCGATCCCGCCAAGGGCGACCGCGCTTATTATGGCGAGTTCCTGATCAATGCGCAGGGCGAGGATGTCGTCGCCGGCATTCGCACCCCGCAATATCTGACGCGCACGGCCCGCGAACTGGCGGGCGCCAAGCCGCTCAGCATGGAAGAGGCGATGCCGGAAACCTATGCCGAGCTCGCCAAGGTGTTCGACCTGCTCGAGGTGCATTACCGCGACATGCAGGACATCGAATTCACCGTCGAACGCGGCAAGCTCTGGATGCTCCAGACCCGGTCGGGCAAGCGCACCGCATCGGCGGCGCTCAAGATCGCGGTCGACATGGCGAATGAAGGCCTGATCACCGAGGAGGAAGCGGTCGCCCGTGTCGATCCGTCGGCGCTTGATCAGTTGCTGCACCCGACGCTTGATCCCACCGCGGTGCGCGACGTGCTGACGCGCGGGCTGCCCGCCAGCCCGGGCGCGGCGTGCGGTGCAGCGGTGTTCGATAGCGAAACTGCCCAGAACCGCGCCGAGCTCGGCGAACCGGTGATCCTGGTGCGCACTGAAACTTCGCCCGAAGACATTCACGGCATGCACGCAGCGCGCGGCATTTTGACGGCGCGGGGCGGGATGACCAGCCACGCCGCCGTCGTTGCGCGTGGCATGGGGCGTCCCTGCGTCTCGGGTGCGGGCACCGTCTCGATCGACGCCAAGGCGCGGATGATGCGCGTGGCGGGCCGCGAAGTGCGCGAGGGCGAGATCATCACGATCGATGGCACCACCGGCGAGGTGATGCTCGGCGAAGTGCCAACCGTGCAGCCCGAACTCGCCGGCGATTTCGGGGTGCTGATGGGCTGGGCCGACAAGGTCCGCCGCCTGAAGGTGCGCGCCAATGCCGAAACCCCGCTCGATTGCCGCACCGCGCGTGATTTTGGCGCGGAAGGGGTGGGGCTGTGCCGCACCGAACATATGTTCTTCGATGCCAAGCGGATTACCTCGGTTCGGCAGATGATCCTGGCCGATAGCGAAGCAGGCCGTCGCGCGGCGCTGGAGAAACTGCTCCCCGAACAGCGCGCTGACTTCACCCAGATTTTTGAGGTGATGGCGGGGCTGCCGGTGACGATCCGGCTGCTCGATCCCCCCTTGCACGAATTCCTGCCGCATGAAGAAAGCGAATTTGCCGATGTGGCGGAAGCGACCGGCATCGGCGTCGAGGCGCTGCGCCGCCGCGCGGGGGAGCTGCATGAATTCAACCCAATGCTCGGCCATCGCGGGTGCCGGTTGGGCGTCACTTACCCTGAAATCTACGAAATGCAGGCCCGCGCGATTTTCGAGGCGGCGTGTGATGTCGCAGAGAAGTCCGGCGCGGCGCCGATCCCCGAAGTGATGATCCCGCTGGTCGCCACCCGCAAGGAACTCGAGCTGATGAAGGCCGTGGTCGATGCCCAGGCCAAGGCGGTGTTCGCCGAGAAGGGGCGCGTGCTCGACTATCTGGTCGGCACAATGATCGAGCTGCCCCGCGCCGCGCTGATGGCCGCGCAGATCGCGGAGGTCGGCGAGTTCTTCTCGTTCGGTACCAATGATTTGACCCAGACCGCGCTTGGCGTGAGCCGCGACGATGCTGGTCGCTTCCTGACGACTTATGTCGACAAGGGCATTTACGCGACCGATCCTTTCGTCAGCCTCGACATCGAAGGGGTGGGCGAACTGATCCAGATCGCGGTTGAGCGCGGCCGCCGCACCCGGCCCGACATCAAGCTCGGCATTTGCGGCGAACATGGCGGCGACCCGGCCAGTATCGCGTTTTGCGAGACGACGGGCCTCGATTACGTCTCCGCGTCGCCCTACCGCGTTCCCATTGCAAGACTCGCCGCGGCACAGGCGGCGTTGAAAAATCGCGCGTAATCGGCGATTCTTGTTCATGGTAGAACAGTTGGATTGATCTTGCTCACACCCGTTCGGGCTGAGCGAAGTCGAAGCCCAGGCGCAACGCGTGCCCTTCGACTTCGCTCAGGGCGAACGGATGTGGGATGGCTAGCGGTAGATCAACGGCAATTTGAGGGATCGGGGTTAGCGGAATGAAGAACTGGGCGCGCCTACTCATTGGCGGCGTTGCGGGGGTGTTGATCGGCAGCGGGGCGGCGATCTGGACCGTGCGCGCCGGATCGCTCGGTGCGCAGAACGCGATCGGACCGTGGTATACCGGGCGCGATTTCGGTAGCGAGGCGGCGAGCGGTTATACCCGGGCGGTCGTCGCGCTGCGCGGACTGCTCGCGCTCCCGGCGAGCGAGGTGCGGTACTACACCGCCGCGACCGATGATGCCGGCCAGCCGCTGACGGGCAACTGCACCTACACACTGACGGGCGGCGCACTGCCCGCGAAATGGTGGAGCGTCACGCTGTATGACCGCGCGGGCTATCTCGTGCCCAACCCGGCGGAGATCTATTCGGTCGGCAGCGCCAGCCTCAGCCCGGCCGAAGCCGCCCGCTGGGCGGTGACGATCGCGCCGACAAAACAACCGGGCAGGTGGCTGCCCACGGGTAACCCCGCGCCTTTCGAGTTGACAATGCGCGCCTATCTGCCCGCTGACCGCGGCAAGGGCGATTTCACCCGCGCGCAACTGCCGCAGATCAAACGGGAGCGCTGCGCATGATCCGCCATTGGCTTGCTCCGTTGCTGTTCGGCATCTTCTGCGGCCTGCTCGCCTGGCATGGGACAATCGCGGCGATGCCGCGCGCGCTGATGGCCTTGGCGGTCCGGCGAGTGGCGAGTGCGGGCGGAATCAACCGGATGACGCACGCGCCGGTCGTCACCGCCAAGTCGCGCGCCATCGTGCGGCCAAGCCCCGATTTGCTCTATTCGAGCTGCCCTTATGATGTCGGCGTTGGCCCGGTGTTGATCGATGTGCTGCCGATCGACGCGCCTTACTGGTCGCTATCGGTGTTCGATACGCTCACCAACACCGCTTTTGTCCGCAACAACGTGCAGGCAGCGGGCGAGCCACTTCACATCGCGTTGATCCGCAAGGGGCAGGTGGCACCGAAAGGCTATTACCCCGTCATGCCAGCGGGAACGCGCGGCGTTGCGCTGGTCCGCGTGCTCATCGATCGCAATGCACCGATTGGTGCGATTGACCGGGCGCGGCGGCAATCGCGCTGTAGGGTGGCGAATTAACGCCTTAAGCGTGCACCAGTTGCGGCTCGATCAGCCCGTCTTCGCCTGATCCGATCAGCGCTGCCTGCAGCCGCCATTGCTGGTTGGCGATCTGGCCGGGCGGCAGGTTGAGCTGGATCTCGATCGCCTTTTCATCCTCGGCGCTCAGCCGCTCGATATCTTCGACCTGGCGAACGCCGAGCGAGGCGAGCCCTGCGGCCAGCGTATCGTCGATTCCGCGGATCCGCGTCAGCCCGGTCAGTTCGGCATCAAGCGGGATGTGGATCTCTTCCGCATGGGCATCAGCCGTTTCGATCGGCGCTTCCTCGGCGGTCGGATGGACGTCATCAGCGTTTGCCACGACAACTGATCCATCGTCGGTGGCGGCGATGGGGGCCTGTTTCGCAGCAGGATCAACATCTGTCTCAATATGGGGCAGAATATTGGGATGAGTCAGCGCGGCAGCGGCCACGGGTGTGGCTGCAGCGGCCGCGATTGCGGCAGAGGCCGGCTCGGCGACATGCGGCTCGACGGCAGGCGATTCGGCGGCTGACACAGGTTCGATCACCGGTTCGGCCGCGGTTTCGGAGGTGGCATCTGGTAAGGCTGGTGCCGGTGTCTCGGCGACAGGCTCGGGCGCAGCGGTTTGCGCGACGGGTGCGACTGGCGGCAGCGGGGAGGGCGATGCCAATGCCGCAACATCACTACGTAGCCGCACAACTTCTTGCGATAGCGCACTTTTCTGGGCTTCTAGTTCGGTAATGCGGCGCGTCTTCTCGATGTTGAGCCGATCGGTTTCGTCGCGATACTGGGCATAAAAACGCCGCTCATCATGGAAGCGACGACGCCATTTGCCCTCAAAAGTCGAGCTGAAATAGCCGAACAGCCACCCGATCAGGATCAGGCCGCCCCACACGGCATATTCAAGTGGCGATTGCGGTAACATGGCTTGGCCCCACGACATTTTTGTCGGACGCCAGTGTGCCGTGTGCCACGGGTTCAATCAAGCGCCAGCGTTCGCCCCGGTGTTCGCTGATTACCCCGATTAAATGCCACCGGAGAAAGCGTCAGAGATCGAACAGGCCGCCGGGCCGAGGATGACCACGAACAGCGTCGGCAGGATGAACAGGATCAGCGGGATCGTCATGATCGCGGGCAAGCGCGCTGCCTTTTCCTCGGCGCGCATCATGCGTTCGTTGCGGAACTCGGCTGAAAGCACGCGCAATGCCGATGCCAGCGGGGTCCCGTATTTCTCGGTCTGGATCATCGTGGTCACAACGCCCTTCACCGCATCAAGCTTCACGCGCATCGCCAGATTTTCGAAGGCCTGGCGCCGTTCGGACAGGAAGCCAAGCTCGATCGCGGTCAGGGTGAATTCATCGCCAAGTTCGGGATAGGCACGGCCCAGTTCGCGCGCCACCCGCTGGAAGGCGGCATCCACGGTCAATCCGGCTTCGGCACAGATCACCAGCAGATCGAGCGCATCGGGAAGGCCCTTGCGGATACCGTCAGAACGCTTGCTGATCTTGTTGTCGAGATACAGATCGGGGGCCTTGTACGACAGCAGAAAGCTCACCGCGACCAGGCCGTAAGCCTTGAGCGGTGACCAATCTGAAAACATATCAGTGCCATAGACCAGGTACAGCATCATGCCGCCAATCACGACCGGCATCACCATCCGCGCAAAGATGACCGCGACGGCATATTCCTTTGATCGGATACCGGCTTGCATCAGCTTGACCTGTGCGGTCTTGACCTGGCTGTCTTGCAGCACCTTCAGCGATTGCAGGAAATCCCTGATCCGGTCGGTCGTCAGGTTTTGTTTGACGAGCTTGGCGCGGCGTTTGGCGGTCGACGCGGTAATCCCGGCCTTTAGCTGTTCGCGGCGATCGTTCAGTGCCTTGACGCGTTTCGCCATCGGGTCGTTTACCGTGGTGACGGCATAGATCGCGACGAGCACCATGAACGCGCACACCCCAGCCAGCAGCGTCGCGACGCTGATGACATCGACGCCGAGGATCGTCGGACCGGCACTGGCACCCTGGAATTGCACGCTGTTTTCCCGTCGCTAAATTTCGAAGTTGACCATTTTGCTCATGATGAACACGCCGATCCCCATCCACAGCAGGCCGCCACCGCCCGCGACCATCAGCCGCTGGTCGATGAAAAAGCCCTGCATGTATGACCCGTTGATCATCCAGATCATGCCGAACACGATGAACGGCAGTGATCCGACGATGTAGGCGGAAGCCTTGGATTCAGATGACATCGCCTTGATTTTCAGCTTCATCTGGCCGCGCATGCGCAGCACTGTCGCCAGGTTGGCAAGGGTTTCGGCCAGGTTGCCGCCGGTCTCGCGCTGGATGGCGATGGTGATGACGAAGAACTGGAATTCGGGCGTGCCGAGCCGGTCGGCGGTTTCCTGCAGTGCCACATCCATCGTTCGGCCGATTTTCATTTTGTCGGTGATCGATCGGAATTCGACGCCGACGGGGCCATCAATCTCCGCCCCGACTACGCCCATCGTCTCACCAATCGGCAAGCCAGACCGCAGGCCGCGAACGAGCAATTCGATCGCGTCCGGGAATTTGGCGGTGAACTGGGCGATGCGGCGCTTGATGAAGAACCCGACCACCATATGCGGCAGCCCGGCACCAATGATGATCCCCACCATCATTGCCAGCAGGATCGGCAAACCCTGAAAGATCAGCAGTGCGGACATGACGACAAAAATGCCCAGCGTCGCACTGACATACTGGCCGAGCGTCCATGGCTTGCCCGTCATCGAAAGCCGCTTTTTCAGCAGAGCGGGATTTGGCAGCAGGCGCATCGCGGCTGCATCCATGCGGCTGTTACGGCTTTGCGTGATTCGGCGCAGATGCGCCTCGGCAACCGCCCCCGACGATCCATTGTGCCGGTTGGTGAGCGAGCGCAGGCGGCGGACCTTGGCGCGATCAGGCGATGGCCCGGAAAAAGCGAACGCAATGAGCCCCAGCACGACCAGCGCGCCGAGGCACATCATCATGAGGGGCATCAAATCCATTCACCGTGCCTTTATCAAACCCCGCTAAATGCCTTGCGCGGGGTATTTCGTTCAGCTCGCCTTGGCGGCGCGTTTCGGAATCAGACCCTTCAAATTACCGAATTTGCCCATCAGCGAGCTGCCGGCGGATTGTGGCTTGGCACTTTTGCCGCCCTTGGCCGACACATCATCCGCCGATCCATCGGCGGCGATCAGCAGGCGCTTCCCCAGATCGGCAATCGGGGAGATCGCCTTTGATGACTTGCCAACTTCGACCAGCGCCTTGCCCAGTTTGGCGGCTTGTGCGGCTGTTTTCTGATCGAACCCGATGACGAAATCGATCTTGCGCTCAATCGATCCCTCGAAGTCTTTGCGGCTGATCTCTAGCTGGCCGTTCTGGTGCACCTTGTTGGCGACAACGAACACCTGAGTCTGTGGCGCGTTCGATTTCAGCCACGACAGGATACGGATCGAATCGCGCGCCGCCGCGAGGGTTAGTTCGGTCACCACTACCGCCAGCTGTACATCGCTGATCAGGTGCGGGTGATTGACCAGCATCGCGCGCGGCAGATTCGGTGATCGTGCATTCGAACGCCGCCCGCATTTCTTCCTGCAACTGGTAGAAGGCAGAACCGTCGCTCATGATCGGTGCGCTGATTGGCGCTTCGGCGGACAGAATGGCGAGCTTTTCGCTGGCGCGCACCATGGCGCGTTCGATGAACAGCCCATCGATACGGCTGGGGTTTTCGATCGCATCGGTCAGCCCGCGACCAGGTTCCAGATCGAGCGCGAGCGCGCCGGTGCCGAAATGGACGTCGAGATCGAGCAGCGCGGTCGTGCGGCTTTCCTTTTCGCTGATCCACCAGGCAAGCGATGTCGCGATCGATGATGCACCGACGCCACCACGCGTGCCGATTACCGCTGCCGAGCAGTGCGGGCGTTCCAGCGAGGCGTCGGTGACCTTGGGTGCGTTCAACAATGCCTGTGCGGTTGCAAAGGCATCGCGGAGCATATCGGGGTTTAGCGGTTTCAGCAGATAATCCTGGATGCCGCTGGCGACGAGATCGCGGTACAACCGCACGTCGTTGACCTGCCCGGCCGCGATCACGACCGTGCCGGGTTCGCAGACTTCGGCAAGCGCGTTGATGTCGTTCAGCGGATCACCGCTTTCCGAAAGATCGACAAACAGGATGTGCGGGCTGGCCGATACCGACAATGTCTGCACGGCATTGCGCAGGCCGCCTTTGTTGACCTTTTCGGGTGCCCAGCCGAGCTCGACGGCAATCGGGCGGAGCGATTCCGCTGTGGTTTCATCGCAGACGAACGCGACAAAGGGTTCACGCGTGCCCGAACGGCCGGGATTAAATGGTGCGTTCATTAGCTGTCCCCCCCACCCGACGAACCACCGCTGGAGCCGCTGCTACCGCTGGCACCGCCGCTTGCGCCGGCGGCGCCGCTGGTCGCGCCGGTGCCACCCGATCCGGTGCCCTTACGGAGTTGCTGAATGGCGCGCGTGCCCGTTGCCGGATCAGACGTTGCCGATCCGGTTTGCCCGCGCACAAGATCTTCGGGCTGGGCGATCATCGCCGCCAGGTTAGAATTGACCGCACAGCCATGGTTGGACGAGGTATGGGCGTTGAAATTGCCGTTGCCGGTATCGCGATTGTTGGGGCAGCTCGGCACCGATGCCGTGGTGCGGCTGACAATCACGCGGACCGTGCCCGGGTTGGGTTGGGTTGCCGAAACGGGCACCGCATCGCCCAGGAACAGGCCATAACGCGCAATCGTCGCGCCAACATCTGCCCGCGCCGCGCTGTTGGCACCGGTGGGATCATCAAGCGCAACGCGGTCGCCGTAACCGAGCCGCAGCGACGCCAGCCAGCCCGCGAGCCGCTGAACCTCACCCGCCGAGGGCCGACCATTATCGGTGTTCATGTCAAAGATGTAATCGGTACGGCTGACGACCGGCTGATGGACCGATTCGAGTCCGCGATTTTCCGCCGTCGACCCCGCACAGCCTGCCAGAAGCAGGGCCGGTGCGGCGATGGCGATAATCGTTAGGCGCTTGAGCATGACACTCTCCCTGCGGCGATGCGCGATCATTTGAAGCTGAACCCTGGTGTGGCGCTGCTGCTCGCTTTGCCCTTGCGCGGGGCGGGAACGACGGCCTTCACCTCATCGCGACCCGATTGCATTGGGGCGGGGGCCTGCGCAGGCCCCAGCGGCAACGGGCTGACCGCGCCGATGGCCGGCTGGCTGGACGAAGGCGCGACGCTTGGCTTGGGCCGATCGGCATTGTCCGCGCCGCGCGAAAGCGTGCCGAGGAACACCCGGTCGAGATCCGACGGCGCCTTGTACCCATCGGTTGGAAGGACGATCTCGTTCGCATTAACGGGCTTCACAAGATACGGCGTGATGACGATGACCAGCTCGGTTTCGTCGCGCTGAAAGCCGTTCGACCGGAATAGCGCGCCAAGCACCGGCACGTCGCCCAGGCCAGGGGCCTGCGTGATCGAATTGTTGTGGTTGTTCTGCAGCAGCCCGGCGATCATGAAGCTCTGGCCGGAACCGAGTTCTACCGTCGTCTCTGCCCGGCGCGTGGTGAGCGCGGGGATGGTGGTGCCGCCGATCGTGACCGCGCCAGCCGATGTCAACTGCGATACTTCCGGGCGGACACGCAGCGAGATGCGGCCGTCCGACAGCACGGTTGGGGTGTAAACCAGGCTGATCCCGTACTGTTTGTATTCGACCGAGACTGCGCCGAGCCCCTGGCTGATCGGAATCGGAATTTCCCCGCCCGCCAGAAACGTCCCGGTTTCACCTGACAGTGCAGTCAGATTGGGGTTGGCAAGCGTCGAGACCAGGCCCTTGCGCTCCCCCAAATCGAGCGAGGCGAGCAGATCGGTGCCGAAATAACGGCCCGCCACGCCAAGCGCGGTGCCGATCGTCGGGCTGGTTGGGAACTGGAACAAGGTGGAACCGGGGAGCAATCCATTGGCATCGCGTGTTACCGGCGTGCCAGCTGCAACCTCGGGAATGCTGGTGATCGTGCCCGCGCGACCCTGGGCGATACCGAACAGGAAGTTGTTGCCGCTGTTATCCCGGTTGGTCAGGTTGACGCCGATATTCTTGATGAAGCTGCGGCTGACCTCGGCAAATTTCACCTGCAGGTTCACCTGCAGCGGGGTGGCCGTTTTCAGGCGGACAAGTACCTTGGTCGAATCACCGACATAGGCCTCCACCAGCCGCTGCGCTTCGGCGATATCGTCGGGCTGTGCGACGGTGCCGGTCAGCAGCACCAGACCGTTCATTGGCGTGGCAACAATCTGCGCATCGGGCATCGCGAGCGTGAGCATTTGGCTGACCGAATCGATGTTGGTGCCAACGCGGATCGACGTCGAATAGACGACGCTGCCGTTCTTCGCGGTCGCATAGAGCGTGGTCGTGCCTGATTGCTTGCCGAAAATGTACAGTTGGGTAGGCGAGCGGACCTGGACGTCGGCGATTTTATCGTCGGCGACGAACAAATCGCTCATCGGCCGCGCGAGCGTGACCAGACGGCCACGACCGATCGCGACTTCGACCAGCGAGGTCGGCGAGGCGGCAACGGTTTGCGCGCCGGTGGGCGCGGTGTTGCCTACCGCAGTGGCGGCGAGGGCGACCGCGAGCGGCCAGCCGATCGACTTTGCAGGGCTACGCATCCTAATTCTTCCCCCCGACCGGAACTTCGGTCACGTTGTTGCCGCGTGCGATGCGGACCGTTGGCCCCTTGGGGGCAGCGCCGCCGGGGAAAGCACCCGGCGCACCATTGGCGCCATCGACCTGTCCTGCGGGTTTGCCGGGCACCGTGCTGCGCTGAAACCGCGATACATCGGCACCGGTGGCAAAAGTGGAGCCACCGGCCGTTGGACGGGCGGCAACTTTCATGATCATCGCCTTTTCGGCTTTGGGATCGTTGCCATCGGGCACCGACACCGCGCCCGACGCGATCGCTTCTTCAAGCTCGGCGGAGTTATCGGCGATCGACCGCAGCGCGAGCGACAGCGACCCGAGCGTCTGCGCTACCGCCAACTGTTCGGCCAGCTTGGGTGTTGCTTCAACGGTGATGCTGGAAAAGGTGCGAACAACGGTCTTGCCATCTTCGCCCACCGTGTTGTCGGTGCGCTGATCGGTCGCCAGAACGCGCAGGTTGCGCAGCACGGTTTCCGATACCTTGAGCGGTGGGCCATCGCCGCCACCCGATACCGTCTGCGTCAGCATCAGATCGATCCGGTCACCGGGAAATACGAAGCCGGCCACGGCGGCATTCGCCTGCACCGGCACCGTCACGGCCCGCATGCCCGGCCCGAGCGCCGCTGCCAGGAAGCCGCGATCGCCGGGCTTTACCAGCGCACCCTGCGTGACGGGCTGACCAGCGGTGATGGCGTTGCGGACAACAGTGCCCTGCAGCGACCGCAGATCGGTTTCCTTTTTCAAGAAATAGGCGTTGTCGACGAGTTCTTTTGGCCAAGGCTGAAACTTCAGCGCGGTCGCGTCGAGGATCGTGCCGATGGGCAGTGCGCGCGTTGCCACGAGTACTTCGGGACCATCCACCGGTTGTACGGGCTGCACTGCTGCTGCCGCGACCGGCGCGCTGGAGCCGGCAATCAGCGATCGCGCCATGAAAGCGGTAAGCCCCGCCACAAAGAGCGCAGCAACCAACAGAATGATCTTCCTACTATCCATGACGCCTCTGGCCTTTTCGGACGCGGATCAGTTGATCCGCCGTTAAGCATTCAAGTAAATTGGTTAAAAAGTGGTTCGCGCACCGCCAAAAGTCCGGCGATGGCAATCGCCACGCCGTACGGAATCTCGACCGGGGACTGGTCCTGTCGTCGCCACCTGTCGATCATCATCACCAGCGTGACGCCGCCGCCTACCAGCGACATGACGATCAGCAGCCAGATCATTGGCTCCACCGGGAACCAGAGCGCGAGCGCGCCGATCAGTTTCACATCGCCGCCACCCATCTGGCCGAGCGCGAACGCGCCGCAAAAAAAGGCGAAAATGGCGAGCGCCACGCCGATCTGAATCGCGATATCGGGCCAGATCGTCATGCCGTTGACCCACCACCACGGTATTGCCATCAAGGCGATCAGCGCATTTTTCCAATTGGCGATTGTGCGCAGGCGTGCATCCTCTATCCCTGCCGAAACAAGGAGAAGTGCCAGCAGCACCGGCATCACGGCGATGAGATAGCCCCAGTTCATCAATCTCGTTCCTAGACGGAACGGCTTTCTAAAAAGTAACCAGCGGCAATGACTTCATCTCTTTTATATCGCCGGGCAATTCCAGCAGCGGCCCGGATCACCCGCTGGATAGCGAGCGACGGCTGGCCGCTGCGCCGGTTCGACTGGCCAGCTGAAACCGAGCCACGTGGCAGTATCTTGTTCTGCGGCGGGCGCGGTGACATTTTCGAAAAATATCTTGAGCTGTTCGCGCATTGGCATAGCCAGGGCTGGGGCGTGACCTGGCTCGATTGGCGCGGGCAGGGCGGATCGGGGCGGTTGACGCCCGATCCGAATGTCGGTCATATTTCGAATTTTGCTATTTATGTGAATGACTTCGCCGAATTCTATGCCGAATGGGTTGCGCACGCAATGGGCCCGCGTGTGCTGATGGGGCATTCGATGGGCGGGCATCTGGTGTTGCGCGCCGCGGTTGAGCGGGTGGCCGATCCCGATGCGCTGGTGCTCGTCGCGCCGATGCTGGGCTTGCGCAATGCGCTTGGCGCGGGGCTCGGCGAACGCGTGGCGAAAATGATTGGCGGGCTCGGCAATTCGGCGCGGGCGGCGTGGAAGGCGAACGAAAAGCCCGGTGGGCTCGAAACGCGCCAGGCGCTGCTGACGCATGATCCGGAACGCTATGCCGATGAAATTTTTTGGCAGGAAACGCATCCCGATATCGTCACTGGCCCCCCGAGCTGGAAATGGGTGATCGAGGCCTTTGTCTCCACCCGCGAATTGCGTCAGTCGCCTGCGCTGAAGGCGATGCGCGTCCCGACCCTGATGCTGGTGCCGATGGCAGACCAGCTGGTTGATGCCAAAGCGGCGGTTGGTGTTGCGGCAAAGTTGCCCGATTGCCGGGTGCTGCGGTTCGGCAAGGAATCCGCGCATGAGGTGCTGCGCGAGACGGACAGTGTTCGCAACCGTGCGATTGGCGAGATCGACATCTTCCTCGCTTCTCGCGCACAGCGGGCCTGATCGGTCGCACCATGACGGCTGACATCGCCGCCGATATTCTCGTTATTGGTGCAGGCATCGCCGGGGCAAGCCTGGCCGCCGAACTCGCACCCCATGCCCGCGTCGTGCTGATAGAGGCGGAG
Organism: Sphingomonas sp. 28-62-11; assembly: GCF_002278865.1. Classification (NCBI taxonomy): domain Bacteria; kingdom Pseudomonadati; phylum Pseudomonadota; class Alphaproteobacteria; order Sphingomonadales; family Sphingomonadaceae; genus Sphingomonas; species Sphingomonas sp. 28-62-11. Next base: position 72,224 of record NZ_NCGB01000006.1, read on the forward strand.
GACATGCCGGGCTATCATTCGACCGGCCGGTCGGCGGCGTTCTGGCATGAGACATTAGGCGGCCCGCTGGTGCAACCGCTGACGCGCGCGTCTTATCCGGTCCTTGAGGCCGGCGGCTTCCTGAAACCGCGCGCCTCGCTTGAGGTCGCGGAGATTAACGGTTTGCCGCTGCTCGACAAGCTGGCGAGCGAATTTGCCGGCACGGGGGTGGGGCTGGCCCGGCTCGATCATGACGGCATCCGCCAATGGGTGCCGCGCGCCCGGCCCATCCTCGTTGGCGGGATGCTCGAATCGACGGGCGCCGATATCGACGTGGCCGGGCTGCACGGCAGCGTGCTCGCTGCGTTCCGGCGGGCGGGCGGCATGCTCGAGACCGGGCGACGGATCGATCGGGTCGAGCGCATTGACGGTGTATGGCACGTCCAAGCAGGCGACTGGCACACATCCGCCCCGATTATCGTCAACGCTGCCGGGGCATGGGCCGATGGCCTGGCAGCGATGGCGGGCGCCAAGCCGCTCGGCATCCAGCCGATGCGCCGCACCATCGCGCAGGTGCGCGTGACGACCGACGATGTGCCGGACCACCTCCCGCTCGTCATCGATATCGCCGGCAGCTATTATTTCAGGCCGGAAGGCCCCAACCGGCTGTGGTTGTGCCCGCATGACGAGACTCCCGTCGAAGCGGGCGATGCCGCGCCGGAAGAAATCGATGTCGCCATCGCGATTGACCGGTTCGAGACTGTCACCGACTGGAAAGTCGCGGCGGTGGAGCGCAAATGGGCGGGCTTGCGCAGCTTCGCGCCTGATCGGCTACCGGTTTATGGTTTTGATCCAGTGGTTGACGGCTTTTTCTGGTTTGCGGGGCAGGGCGGCATCGGCATCCAGACCGCGCCTGCCGCCGCGATGCTCGGGGCGGCGCTGCTCCTGGGGCAACCGATGCCCGACGCCGTCGCTGCGATCGACCCTGCACCCTATGCGCCCGATCGCTTTGTAGCGCTGGCGCAACGATAGCCGCCGCGTTAGGCTGTGATCTCACTCAAGCGGGAGGTGCATCATGGCCCACAAATTCGTGATCGAGAAGAACAAGGCCGGCGAGTTCGTCGCGAAGTTCAAATATAACAGCGAAGTGATGTTCTGGACCGAGGGCTATTCGAGCAAGGCCGCGGCGGTGAACGCGATCGAATCGATCAAGAAAAATGGTGTCGAGGCGCCGACAGAGGAACACTTGGACTGATCGGTTTCAAGAGCGGGATGGCGCCTGGTTGATATCACTACAACTCCGTTCGCCTTGAGCGAAGTCGAAAGGCAAGCGCAACGCTTGGGCTTCGACTTCGCTCAGCCCGAACGGGGGTTGGGATCAATAAACCTTAAGCCATTGGCTTAGCCCGAGTAGCGGTAAGCTCAGGCTTCGACGCTCGCCCGCTTCCGCCCCGCCGCCATGGCAGCGGCGCTCGCCAATGCATCGGCACGTTCGTTTTCGGGGTGGCCGGCATGGCCCTTCACCCATTGCCAATCGATCCGGTGCGGCTTGGCCGCCGCGAGCAGCGCTTGCCATAGATCGGCGTTTTTGACCGGCTTCTTGTCAGCGGTTCGCCAGCCATTTTTCTGCCAGCCGTGAATCCATTTGGTCAGGCCATCCATCACATAGCGGCTGTCGGTTGAGAGTGTGACCCGGCAAGGCCGTTTGAGCGCCCCAAGCGCCTCGATCACCGCCATCATTTCCATCCGGTTGTTGGTCGTCATCGGCTCGCCGCCAGAAACTTCCTTCTCAACACCGCCCATCCGCAGCAACGCCCCCCAGCCGCCGGGACCAGGATTGCCCTTGCATGCGCCATCAGTGAAAATCTCGACTTGCGGCAACTCGGTCATGCGACGCGGCTCGCCAGGGTCGGATCATAATGGTTCAGACGGCGCATATAGGCGATCGGATCCTTGCGGGTGACGAGGGCATCGGCAGGTGTATTGAGCCAGTCCCAGGCGCGAGACAGCGCAAAGCGGATACAGGCGCCGCTGGCAAGTGTGGCAAAGGCGGCGTTTTCAGCCGGGGAGAGCGGGAAGCGTTCTTCATAGCCCTTCACGAGCGCCTGCCCGATCGCAGCATCGAACTGTGCGCCGCTCGCATCGAACGACCAGGCACTGTGGGTGATGGCCAGATCGAAAACGCGAACGTCGGTGCACGAAAAGTAGAAATCGATCAGTCCTGTCACGGCATCGCCGCGCATCAGCACATTGTCTGGAAACAGATCGGCATGGATGGCGACATGATCGAACGCATCGCCCTGCCATCGGCCAACGATCTTGTCCGTGGCAAAGGAAAGATCATCGTACAGCCGGGGGGAGATCTCATTAAGGTTCGGGCCGCAACGCTCGAGCAAAGGCTGCCAGGTCTCAACGCCCATCGAATTAGGGCGGGTGGGTGCAAAATCCGCCACTGCGTCATGCATCGCGGCGAGCGCCCGACCGGCGGACAGCGCCTGTGCTGGACGCGGATGTGATAGCGATACGCCGGGCAGGAATTTGATCAGGCACGCGGCACGGCCTTCCAGTTCCTGAATCTCTTCGCCATTCCGATCCTTGATTGCCGGCGGCACGGGCAGCCCCTTGGCATCGAGGTGATCGAGCAGCGCCATGAAGAACGGCAAATCTTCCGCTGCCACGCGCTTTTCGTATAGCGTCAGGATGAAGCGCCCGCCGGTCGTATCGACCAGATAGTTGGTGTTTTCCACACCCTCCGCAATGCCCTTGGCGGACACCAGTTCGCCTACGTCATAGCGGCACAGGAAATCGGCCAGCGCCTCGGCGGACACATGGGTGTAAACCGCCACGAGATCAGTTCTTTCGACTCAGGCGGGGACTTCGAGGCCGCGGGGCAGTTTGAAAGAGATCGTTTCGCGCGTGGTTTCCTCCTCACGCTCGGTGATCTCATATACCTCGGCGAGCCGGGCCACGAGTTCGCGCACCAGCACTTCAGGTGCCGAGGCGCCCGCCGAAATGCCGAGTGTCTTAACGCCTTCGAGCCACGCGAAATCGAGATCCTCAGCGCGCGGGATCAGCTTGGCGGGAATGCCATGCCGTTCGGCGACTTCGACCAGCCGGAGCGAGTTGGACGAATTGGTCGCACCGATCACCAGCATTGCATCGCACTGCGCGGCAATTGCCTTGACTGCAGCCTGCCGATTCGACGTGGCGTAGCAAATATCCTCGCCACGCGGCGCCTTGATGCCCGGAAAACGCTCGATCAACTTGGCGACGATATCGGCTGTATCGTCAACCGATAGCGTCGTCTGCGTCAGGAACGAGAGATTGTTGGGATCGACGGGTTCGAAGGCGATCGCATCTTCCACCGTTTCGATCAGCGTCATCGCGCCAGGTGGCACTTGGCCGAAGGTGCCGATCACCTCAGGATGGCCGGCATGGCCGACAAAGATGATGTGGCGGCCGGCATCAACGAGCCGTTCGGCCTGCCGGTGCACCTTGGAAACGAGCGGGCAGGTCGCATCGAGATAGGCAAGGCCGCGATCTTCAGCCTCGGCAGGCACTGATTTGGGCACGCCGTGCGCGGAAAAGACGACCGGAACGCCGTCCGGCACCTCATCGAGCTCCTCGACGAAGATCGCGCCCTTTTCGCGCAATGTGTCGACAACATATTTGTTGTGCACAATTTCATGGCGGACATAGACCGGCGCGCCATATTTCTCGATTGCGAGTTCGACGATGTGGATCGCCCGATCGACCCCTGCGCAAAAGCCACGTGGGGCGGCGATGAGAAGGTCGAGGCGAGGTTTGAGTGCAGTAGCCATAGACTATGTCTACGCGATTGCTTGCGCGGGCGAAAGCCGGTTCCTATGCTATAGGCTGTTCAGGGGTCGGCGCGCGGTAATGGCGGCGGCCCCCTTCTCGTTCAAAAGGTGCGTACGCCTGTGACAGCCCGGAAAATCGCTATCCTCGTCGCCCCGATCCTGTTGACAGCGGGATGCGCCAAGACCGGCGAAGTTACGCTGGGCGGCATCACCGCCATCCGCACCGCTTGCCCCGCTGTCGCGGTGCCTGCTGCAACGGGAGACGTCACGCTGTTCAACCCGGCATCGAGCCAGGAGCAATCTGCGCTCGACGTGAGCGCGCTGATGACGAATGTTCGTTCCACCTGCAGCGATGTGGGCGAGAATGTGCAGACGGTGGTGACTTTTGACATCCGCGCGCGCCGCACCAGCACGCAAGGCGCGCGCGACGTGACTTTACCCTATTTCATCACTGTCGTGCAGGGCGGCACGGCCGTGGTCGCCAAGCGAATCGGCCGGGTCTCGGTCCATTTCGATGACGGTCAAGCGCGCGGATCGGTCAGTGGCCAGGCGACCGCCAATGTGCTGCGGTCGGCGGCCACCCTGTCGCCCGAAATTCGCAAATCACTCACCCGGATTCGCAAGGCGGGCGCCGAAGATGCGGCGGTTGATCCGCTCTCACGCCCCGAAATCCGCCAGGCGGTGCAGCGCGCCAGCTTCGAAGCGCTGGTCGGCTTCCAGCTCACCGACGCGCAGCTGAAATTTAACGCGACGCGCTAGGCCGCGCGCGATTGACTCGGTTGCTGCGGCGCGGCACAGATTAGCGGTCGATGCCGGGCAACCGGCATGGGTAAGCGCGGGAGAGCGTTTCGGGTAACCCCAAAGGTTGGCCGGAACCGCCGAAGGAGCAACCGCCCCGGAATCTCTCAGGCAATCGGGACCGCGCTGACCTGAAACGACACTCTGGAAAGCGGCAGCGCGGCGTTCGCGGTGCCCACCGAAGGGGTAAGCCGGCCTGGCACAACGCAGGCGGCGAAAGCTCTCAGGTTCCGTGACAGAGGGGGCGGCGGGTCGATCGCGGGAGTTCCCGTGCGCGGCAGGCCGTAACCCCATGCTGCGGAAGGCCTGTGATGAGCGACCAGATCGAGTTCATCGATACGATCGAGAACCTGCCGCTTGACGCTTGGCACCGCGCGCGTGGCGCGCGCATGGTCGAATTCGCCGAATATTACATGCCAATCCAATATGATGGCATCATGGCCGAACATCTGTGGACCCGCGAAAATGCCGGCCTGTTTGATGTGAGCCATATGGGGCAGCTGCTGTTCAGCGCCGATGGCGAAAGGGCGGATGTCGCCGCCGCGCTTGAAGCGTTGTTGCCGGGCGATATCAAGGCACTGGCGGCGGGGAAGATGCGTTATTCGCTGCTGCTCGCCGACAATGGTGGCATTCTCGACGATCTGATGGTGACGCGGCTGCCCGATGGGTCAGCGTTCGACGCTGCATATTACATGGTCGTCAACGGCGCAGTGAAGGCGGATGACATCGCCCATTTTGTCGAGCATCTGCCCGATGACGTGCGGCTGAACCACCTAGACGAACAGGCATTGCTCGCGCTGCAGGGGCCTAAGGCGGTCAATGCTTTGGCGCGGATCGTGCCAGGGGTGGAGGCGCTGGTGTTCATGACCGCGGCGGCGTTCGACTGGAACGGCACGCCGCTCTGGATCAGCCGGTCGGGCTATACCGGCGAGGATGGATTCGAGATTTCGGTGCCCGCCGACGCGGTCGAGGCGCTGGCGGAGGCGCTGTGTGCGCAGCCTGAGGTGAAGTCGATCGGGCTAGGTGCGCGCGATTCGCTGCGGCTGGAGGCGGGGTTGCCGCTCTATGGGCATGATCTTGATCCTGAGACGACCCCGATCATGGCCGATCTTGGCTTTGCGCTGTCGAAGCGGCGGCGCGAGGAGGGCGGATTTCCGGGTGCCGAGCGCATCCTTGCGGAGCGCGCCAGCGGTCCAGCGACGAAGCGGGTTGGGCTGCTCGTTGAGGGCAAACAGCCCGTGCGCGAAGGGGCGGAAGTGATTGGCGATGACGATGCGCCGGTCGGCAGGATCACCTCTGGCGGGTTCGCGCCGAGCGTCGGTGCGCCGATTGCAATGGCCTATGTGCCCGCCGACATGGCCGCACCCGGTACCCACGTCCGTATTGCCCAGCGCGGCAAAATCCATACCGGCATCGTCACTGCGATGCCGTTCATTCCTCATCGTTACGTTCGCTAAAGGAGGCACCGCATGAGCCGCTATTTCACCGAAGATCATGAATGGGTTGAGCTTGACGGCGATATCGGCACGGTCGGCATCACCAACTATGCGCAGGAACAGCTTGGCGACATCGTGTTCGTTGATGTGCCCGAAGAGGGCAAGGACGTGACCAAGGGCGACGAAGCCGCCGTAGTCGAATCGGTGAAGGCCGCGTCGGACGTTTACTCGCCCGTCTCAGGCACGGTGATCGAGGGCAACAGCGCGCTCGATGACACGCCCGGCCTGGTCAACGAAGACCCTGAAGGCGATGGCTGGTTCTTCAAGCTGACCTTGTCCGACCCGAGCGAGGTCGAAGGCATGATGGACGAAGTCGCCTATGAAGCGTTCGTGAGCAAGCTTTAACCCGCACCAAAACGCGTCATGCCAGCGGAGGCTGGCATCTTTGCGGGGCGCGTGTGCCGCCGGCCCCATGAAGGCCCCAGCTTTCGCTGGGGTGACGATTTTCAGGAACATTATCATGCGTTACCTGCCGCTTACCCCCGCTGACCGGACGGCGATGCTCGCCACCATCGGTGCCGCATCGATCGATGATCTCTTCGTCGATGTGCCCGAAGCCGCACGCCTCGATGGGCCGATCCATGATCTGCCGATGCATGCCAGCGAAATGGCGGTGGAGCGGCACATGCGGGCGCTGGCGCGGAAAAACACCGTCGCGGGCGACGTGCCGTTCTTCCTCGGCTGCGGCGCGTACAAGCATCATGTGCCGGCGAGCGTTGATCATCTGATCCAGCGCGGCGAGTTCCTGACGGCCTACACACCCTATCAGCCGGAAATCGCGCAGGGCACGCTGCAGATGCTGTTCGAGTTCCAGTCGCAGGTTGCGCGGCTGCTCGGCACCGATGTGGCGAACGCATCGATGTATGACGGCTCGACCGCGTGCTGGGAGGCGATCGGCATGGCGCGCCGGATCACCAAGCGCGGCAAGGCGATCCTCTCGTCGGGGCTCCACCCGCATTATGTGTCGGTCGCCAAGACGATGGCGAAATATACCGGCGATTTGCTCGAAACCTCGCTGCCGACCCTCACCGCCGAAACCGATATCGACGCGCTGATCGCCGCGATCGACAGCGATACGTCCTGCGTGGTCGTGCAATATCCCGACATTCTCGGTCGGATCGCCGATTTGCAGCCGCTCGCCGATGCGTGCCACGCCAATAAGGCGCTGCTCATCGCGGTCGTCACCGAGCCGGTAGCGCTCGGCGCGATCAAGTCGCCCGGCGAAATGGATGCCGATATCGTCGTCGGCGAAGGCCAGTCGATCGGCGTCGGCCTGCAATTCGGCGGCCCCTATGTCGGGCTGTTCGGCTGCAAGGAGAAATATCTCCGCCAGATGCCCGGGCGGCTGTGTGGCGAGACGGTGGATGCGACCGGCAAGCGTGGTTTTGTGCTGACGCTCAGCACGCGCGAACAGCATATCCGCCGCGAAAAGGCGACGAGCAACATCTGCACCAACTCCGGCCTGTGCGCGCTGGCGTTCTCGATCCACATGACGCTGCTGGGCGAGGCTGGCCTGCGCAAGCTGGCGAGCGTCAACCACGCGCTGGCGGTGACGGCAGCGGATCGGTTGGCGCAGGTGCCGGGGGTCAGCCTCGTCAATGACAGCTTCTTCAACGAATTCACGCTGGTGTTACCGAAAACCGCGCGCCCGATCGTGCGGCAACTGGCCGATCGCCAGATCCTCGCAGGGGTCTCGCTCGGGCGGCTTTATCCCGGCGTTGTCGAACTCGACCACGGCCTAGTCGTTGCAGTGACCGAAACGACGACGCTCGAAGATATCGAAACCCTCGCAACTGCGCTCGAAGAGGTGCTGGCATGACAATCAACGCAAGCGGCTGGCGTCCGGAATTGGGCAGCAGCAAGACCGATGGCCCCGCAACTTTTACGGGCAACCGGGGGCTGATGCTCGAAGAAGCGCTGATCTTTGAGATTGGTGACAGCGAGACGACGGGGGTCGACATTGCCGATATGGCTCCAGCTACTAGCCGCCTCGGCGGATTGGCGCGCGAACGGACGATCGGGTTGCCCGGCCTTTCCGAGCCTGAAACCGTCCGCCACTATACCCGCCTCAGCCGCCAGAATTACGGGATCGACCTCGGCTTTTTCCCGCTCGGTAGCTGCACGATGAAGCACAACCCGCGCCTAAACGAGAAAATGGCGCGGCTGCCCGGATTCGCCGACATCCACCCGCTTCAGCCAGTCGATACGGTGCAGGGCGCGCTGGGCGTCATTAACGAGCTCGCGGTGTGGCTGATCAAGCTCACCGGCATGCACGGCGTCGCAATGAGCCCCAAGGCGGGCGCGCATGGCGAATTGTGCGGCATCCTGTGCATCAAGGCGGCACTCGAAGCACGGGGAGAGGGGCACCGCAACGTCATCCTCGTGCCCGAATCAGCGCATGGCACGAACCCGGCGACGGCCGCGTTCGCGGGCTATTCGGTCGAGGATATCCCCGCGACGCCCGAAGGCCGTGTCGATACGGCTGCGCTCAAAGCACGCCTTGGGCCGGATGTGGCCGGGGTAATGATCACCAACCCCAATACCTGCGGGCTGTTCGAACGCGACCTGAAGGAAATTTCGGACGCGGTTCATGCGGTCGGCGGGTACGTTTATTGCGATGGCGCAAACTTCAACGCGATTGTTGGCCGGGTGCGGCCGGGTGATCTCGGCGTCGATGCGATGCACATCAATCTGCACAAGACCTTCTCGACCCCGCATGGCGGCGGCGGGCCGGGCTCTGGTCCGGTCGTGCTCTCCGAGGCGCTGAGCCCGTTCGGGCCGCTGCCCTTCACGGCACGCTACGCCGATGGGCATATCGCCCTGATCGAGGAAGAAACGGCCGGCGACGACCATCCCCACACCTTTGGGCGGATGGTGGCGTTTCATGGCCAGATGGGCATGTTTACGCGCGCGCTCAGCTACATCATGAGCCACGGCGCGGATGGCCTGCGGCAAGTCGCCGAAGATGCGGTGCTCAACGCCAATTATGTGCTGCGCAGCCTGGAGGATGTGCTCGATGCGCCGTTCGCGCATAGCGGCCCGTGTATGCACGAAGCATTGTTCAGCGATAACGGGATGGCCGAAGGCTTCACCACGCTCGATATCGCCAAGGGGCTGATCGACGAAGGGTTCCACCCGATGACGGTCTATTTCCCGCTCGTCGTCCACGGCGCGATGCTCGTCGAGCCGACCGAGACCGAGAGCAAGGCGGCGATGGACCAGTTCATCGGCGCGCTGCGCCACGTGGCAGGGCGCGCCAAGGCGGGCGACCCGGCGCTGAAATCCGCCCCGCACTTCGCCCCCCGCGCGCGGCTCGACGAAACGCTAGCGGCGCGCAAACCGGTGCTGGTGTGGAAGGACGCGCCATTGGCAGAGGCGGCGGAATAGCATGAACTGGCCCGTCCTGTTCCAGATCGTCAACACAGCCGCACTCGTCCTGTGGCTGGTGTTGATCCTCGCGCCGCGCTGGCGGGGAGGGATTGATCAATTGCGGATTGCGGGGGCGGGTGGGCTTAGCCTGTTCTATGTCGTGCTGATCACCACGGCTTTGACCGTCGGGTTTGGCGACAGCGGCGGCCCGGCGCCTGACTTCACGACCATCGCCGGCATCCGCGCGATCTTCGCCACCGATGGCGGCGTGGTGACCGGCTGGACGCATTATCTGGCGCTCGATCTGTTCACCGGACTGTGGATCGCCGAGGATGCCGATCGGCGCGGGATGGGCCGGGTGTTGCAGGCGCCAATCCTGGCACTGACGTTTCTGGCCGGGCCTGCGGGGTTATTTCTGTATCTGGCCGTATCACGACTGTTGTTTCCCCGCCGAGTCGTCTGATCGCCTCCTCCGCTGGTTCTGCCGGGGGCGGTTTCCTCATCCAAATTGGATATGAGTTTTATTGCGGCGATATGGTGCGCCCGGGTGCCGCATCCGCCGTCGCTGCTGACTTGTGTTGATGATGCGCCACCGAATCACCGGCGATGTTTGGTCCATCATCGGACGATTTCGCCAATGATTACGGTAACCGCCGACGATGCGGGAATGACCGCGATGTGATTGCTCCAAAATCGATTGGAGGAAGCGCGCCAACGCATCGAAACTATGATGAAAAGACCGCCGATCGCGACGTGGTCATCACCAATGTCGGCGATTGCGATGATTTTAGTGTGCGGAGCGCAAGATATGCACGACATCGGCAAACGTTTGCTGATCGCGATGAAAGCGCGAGGTATTCCCAAACAATATCTGCTCGCCGATCTGATAGCCGTTGATCAAAGCGCTGTTACCCGGTGGATTTCTGGAAAGAGTATGAGCATTTCGCATGCAATGGCGATTTGCAATCAACTTAATCTGTCGATGGACTGGCTGATCCTTGGCATCGGCGGC
>NZ_NCGB01000007.1:0-91260 GCF_002278865.1 Sphingomonas sp. 28-62-11
CCCATGGGACTTCCAACCGCAAGGCAGCTTTTTCGTTTTGTCTCACGACATTTGGAGGTCCCTTGAGTTGCACAAGCATCATAGCGCGCGGGAGCTAGCAAGCCCCCAGGTCGGTTCCGCCATCGGAATCGTTCTTTCGTCGCGGCCGGTTCAGCCGGTCACGCTAATTCGTCCCCACGCTGCTGCGCGGGCCGCCCGATTCTTCGTTGAGAAGTTTCCGGGCCGGTCAATGTATGCGGTGAAGGCCAACCCCTCGCCCGATCTGCTTCGGGTGCTTTGGCAGAGCGGCATCACGCATTACGACGTCGCCTCGATTACCGAGGTGCGACTGGTCGCGTCGACGCTGCCGGGGGCGACCTTGTGCTTCATGCACCCGGTCAAGGCGCCAGAGGCAATTGCCGAGGCCTATTTCACCCACGGCGTCCGCGTGTTCTCGCTCGACAGCATGGAAGAGCTGACGAAGATCATGGCGGCCACCCAGGACGCGACCGACCTGACGCTCTGCGTCCGGCTTCGCGTGTCGTCGGAGCATTCGAAGCTGAGCCTTGCATCGAAGTTCGGTGCAGCGCCGGGTGAGACGCGCGAATTGCTGTTAGCGGCGCGTCAGGCAGCTGATGCGCTTGGCATCTGCTTCCATGTCGGTAGCCAGGCGATGACGCCGGAGGCCTATGCCCAGGCGATGGAGCGTGTCCGCGCAGCGATCGTCGATGCAGGCGTTACCGTTGACGTCGTCGATGTCGGCGGAGGTTTCCCATCGAGCTATCCCGGCATGGAACCGCCCCCGCTCGAGCGTTATTTCGCGACGATTCACCGCGCGTTCGAAAGCCTGCCAATTTCCTATTCGGCAGAACTTTGGGCCGAGCCCGGTCGTGCGCTGTGTGCTGAATATAGCTCGATCATCGTGCGCGTCGAACGGCGTCGCGGCGACGAGCTGTATATCAACGACGGTGCTTATGGCGCGTTGTTCGATGCGGCACATATCGGCTGGCGCTTCCCTGTCACGCTGCTGCGCGAACCCGATTCGAATGCGCGCGACATGGCGTTCAGCTTTTACGGGCCAACCTGTGACGACATGGATCACATGGCCGGGCCGTTCATGCTGCCTGCCGATATCCAGGCCGGAGATTATATCGAGATCGGCATGCTCGGCGCCTATGGCTCCGCCATGCGGACCGCGTTCAACGGGTTCGGATCAGACGAAACGGTGATCGTCGACGATGAGCCGATGGTGTCGCTGTACGTTGAGGAAGAGCGCGTCGCTGTTCCGTCGAACGTCGTCACACTGTAACAACCAACTACCACTCTACCCGCCACCTCGGGCTTGACCCGGGGGCCCGCTGCCTATCTCCGCCGTGGAGAAGAAGCGGGACCCCGGCTCGAGGCCGGGGTGACGGTAGTTATTCGAGGATCTATTCATGACCGACACGCTCACCCCCAGCCGCACCAACGATCAGCGCAAAGCCGAACTGCTCTCTACCCAGGTCGAGCATATCGACATTACCAGCTTCGATGCGCGGCCAATCGTCGAGGCGATGGGCAAGATGAGCTTCACCAGCCGCGATCTCTCGCGCGCTACTGGCATCTACAACCAGATGCTCGCCGATCCCGATTGCACGATCTGCCTGGTGATCGCTGGCTCCACCTCGGCGGGCGGTTGCATGGATCTCTATGCCGAGTTGATCCGCAACAACATGGTAGACTGCGTCGTCGCGACGGGCGCGACGATCGTCGACATGGATTTCTTCGAAGGGCTCGGCCACAAACATTATCAGGCGCTGGAAGTGCCCGATGACGATACGCTGCGCTCGCTCCTGATCGACCGGATTTACGATACCTATATCGACGAGGAAGAGCTTCAGCACGTCGACCACACGATCTTCGAGATCGCCGAGACGCTCGAGCCGCGCCCCTATTCGAGCCGCGCCTTCATCCGCGAAATGGGCAAGTATCTCATGGAGCACGGCAAGAAGGACAACAGCCTCGTCAAGCTGGCGTATGAGCATGACGTGCCGATCTTCTGCCCGGCTTTTGTCGACAGCTCGGCGGGCTTCGGCCTCGTCAAGCATCAGGTCGATTCGGTAAAGGCGGGCAAGCCGTACATGGTGCTCGACGCCATCGCCGATTTCCGCGAGCTGACCGACATTAAGATCAAGGCGGGCACCACCGGCCTGCTGATGATCGGTGGCGGCGTGCCGAAGAACTTCATCCAGGACACTGTCGTCTGCGCTGAAATCCTCGGTCATGACGATGTCGAAGTGCATAAATACGCGGTGCAGATCACTGTTGCCGATGTGCGCGACGGTGCTTGCTCGTCATCGACGCTGCAGGAAGCGGCGAGCTGGGGCAAGGTGAACACCGGCATCGAACAGATGGTGTTCGCCGAAGCCGGATCGGTGATGCCGCTGCTCGCGTCGGATGCTTATCACCGTGGCCTCTGGAAGGACCGCGCGAAGCGCCGTTGGGGCGCGATCTTCGACTGATCGGTTGCATTTCGAAACATAGTGAGTCACCGCTCCCCTCGGAAACCAATCCCGGGGGGAGTTTTTTTGTCATGAACAGTCCAATTCTTGCTACCGTCGTCGCGTTGGCGGCGTGGAGCCTCGTTATGTGGCTCTGGATGTATGCGACGCGGCTCCCCGCCATGCGCAAAGCAAAGATCGACACGTTCAACCTGGTCGGCGGCGCAGGATCGGACTTGAAGGCGATCATTCCCCCCAAGCAGCAATGGCCGGCGGATAACTATAACCACCTGCATGAGCAGCCGACGATTTTCTATGCGATCGCGATCACCCATGCGCTGATCGGCACCGGCGATGGCGTGAATCTGGCCATCGCCTGGGGTTATGTCGGGCTGCGCGTGGCGCACAGCCTGGTGCAAGTGCTGGTCAACCGCGTGATCGTTCGATTTACGCTGTTCTCGCTCTCGTCGCTTTGCCTGATCGCGCTGACGCTCCACGCCGCAATGTCAATGAACGGCATAGGTCATCCATAATCAGGTTTACCCAAACAAGCGTTGCATCGACCGTTCGAGCATTACCAATTGCCAAAGTGTCCGGCCGTGTTCAGCACGGCCGGATCGGTGATCGGCGGCCAGCTTGGCGATGGCGGGCATTTCAAACCACCCCGTTCCCGCCAGCACCCGTGAGGATGCAAGCGCCGCCGCCTCGTCAGCCAGCGCGCCACGAAACCAGGCGCTGATCGGGGTCACGAAGCCCATTTTCTGGCGATAGAGAATGTCGCGTGGCAGATAGCGCTCCATCGCCTTTTTCATGATCCATTTGCCCTCCCCCGCCCTGATCCGCATCGAAACGGGGAGCGTCGCGGCGAATTCGATCAGCTTGTAATCAAGCAAGGGTTCGCGTGCTTCCAGGCTGACGGCCATGCTGGTCCGATCGACTTTGGTGAGGATATCGCCCGGCAGCCAATGCTTGAAATCGGCATATTGTGCTCGGTCCAGTGCCTCGCGGGCCGGGGCATCAAGCATGGTGGTGATGTATCGGGTTTCGGCGACATGCCCACCAAGCGCCTGCCGTGCTGCATCAGTGAACAGCTTCGCGCGGAGGTTAGGCGTCGTGACGCCAACGGAGCGCGCGTAAGCGGACGCGCCATCATCTGCCAGGCTAAGCAAAGTGGTCTTTGCGCGAAGCGGTCGGGGTGCCCAATCCGCCTTCGGGTATAGTGCCCCCAACTTGCCGAACAGTGACGATCGAAAAGTGGCAGGGACCAACGACCTTATCCGCTCCTCGGCCGCCTGAAATCGGTAGCGGCGGTAGCCGGCAAATGCTTCGTCCGCGCCGTCGCCTGACAGCGCCACCGTCACTTGTTCGCGCGCCAGTTCGCACACCCGGTAGGTGGCAAGCGCCGACGCATCGGCAAAGGGTTCGTCAAAGGCGGCGACTAGCGTCTCGATCAGCGCAAAATCATCCGCCGCGACTATCCGCTCGCGATGTTCGGTCGCAAACAGCGCCGCGATCTGGTTCGCATAGCCGCGCTCGTCATGATCGGCGGTGTCGAAGCCGATCGTGCAGGTCTTCACCGCCCGCTTCGACGCCTCGGCCATCAGTGCCACCACTGCCGAGCTATCGACTCCGCCTGACAGAAACGCGCCGAGCGGCACATCGGCCAGCATCCGCGAGCGCACCCCGTTGCGCATCAAATCGATCAACTGCTCGCCGAGCGCCGCTGCCGTCCCGGTCGCGCGGCGACTGAAATCGATATCCCACCATTGATGGGGCGGGGGCACCGGCTTACCGCGGGTCAGCAGCAGACTGTGCCCCGCCGCGAGCTTCTTCACGCCTCCAACAAGACAGGCATCGTCGGGCACATAGCCGAACGCCAGGTAATCCTCGACCGCCCGGATATCAGGCGAGCGCCGGAGCAACGGGTGCGCGAGCAGGCCTTTCAGTTCCGAGGCAAAGGCAACGCCGCCGTCCGACAGTTCGACATAATGGAGCGGTTTCACCCCCAGCCGATCGCGCGCGAGGAACAGCGATTGCGCGCGTGAATCATGGAGCGCGAACGCGAACATGCCATTCAGACGCTCGAGCATCGCCGGACCCCAGGCCGCCCAGCCGTGCAACAGCACCTCGGTATCGCTATTGGTCAGAAAGCGCGCGCCCTTCGTTTCCAGTTCGGCCCGTACTTGCTGAAAATTATAGATTTCACCGTTGAAGGTGATGGTCAGCGCCCCATCCGCACTCGCCATCGGCTGGGCGCCACCGCCGAGATCGATGATCGCCAGCCGCCGATGACCAAGCCCAACGCCAAGTGCCGTCCAGACCCCCGATCCATCGGGCCCACGGTGCGCCTGCGCATTGGCCATCGCCGTTATGCGCGCAGGATCAATGGGCTTGGGCGTGGCAGGATAGAAGATACCGGCAATGCCGCACATGTTTGGCTGAAATCCCCCCGCCGATGATTGGCACCGTGCACATCGCTTTAGTGGCCGCTGGCGACCCGGTCCACCAGTCGATCGATCGGTCCCGCCGCCGCCATGAAGCGCGCAATCGTCGCGGCGGGATCATCGCCCTGCATCACCTGTGTCGAAACGTGCAGGGCGACTGCCCTTGGCGAACCGCCGAACAGTTTCACTTTCAGGGTTTCTACTTTCACGACCCGTGGACTGGCGGTCACCACCGATCCGATCCGGTACCATGTCACGACCACGCGTTCGACCGGACCGGGCGCGGTGATGCGCATGGCGCTGCCCCCCGCGATCTCTGGCAGGCTTTCGACGCGTACCCAGCGATCATCCTCGCGCAGCACGCCCGTGCCGAACGAAACGAGTTCCTTACCTTCGCGCTGGCTGCCGAAAACGGCGATGGCAAGATCGACGCTGCGCCCCTGCGCATCGACATAACGACCGGATACGACGTGATCTGCACTGGGGTAATGCGGTTGCCAGAGTGCTACGAGATTGGGGGCGGTGCGCGTCCAGCCCGGTACGCTCGGTAAGACGATCCGATTGGACAATGCTGCTGTCTGCGCCGAAATGGCCCCTGCCCATCCGACAAAGCCCGACGCCACTGTCATCGCCAGCGCTGCGGCAATCAGCCCTTCGATCCGCTGGCCAGGCACATGTTGCAGCGCGGCGGCATCAAACCAGGGCGCGTCGGGATCACGATCGAACCAATGCCAGCCGATAGCGAGCACAGCGGCCATCACCAGCCCGAAGAACACCCAGCCATAGATGATATGGTCCATGCCCGTCGCCGCCTCTACTGAGGTGAGGTGTGCGGCATAGATGGTGCCGAAGGCGCGCAGACCATTGGCGATTACCGGCACGATCAGCGCCATTGCCATGAAGGCAATCCGGCGCGGCCAGGCTACATAGGCGACATGCGCGACCAGCGTGCCATAGGCGATCATCGCGATGACGAACTTGGCGCCCGAACAGGCTTCGGCCACCTCGAAATAGCCGTTTGGGATCGTGATCAGCACCCCATCAACAGTGGCGGGAACGCCGGCTACCGCGAGCAGCGGCATCACCATCGCAACGGTGGTCGATTGAAGCGGCGCTTCCAGCGATTCCCCGAACGGCACGAGGAAAAAGGCATAAGCGAGTGGGAATAACAGCCCGCGCGTGACCTGCGGGCCCAGCAACGTCACCACAGCACCTTGAAGCATGATGATCAGCCCCAGATGCCGAGCGAGCGCTAAGCCAGCGGCATCGCCGATGAACCAGCCAAACCCGCCAATCATCACCAGCGCAAGGCCGGGCCACCAACCGACGGGATGCAGCAAGGCGAGATCGGCGCGACGCTGCCACACCAGCCAGAACAGAACGGGCCCAATGAACAGGCAGTGCCCGAAGGTCGTGCTTGTCCACCAAATCCGTGCGAGATCGGCGCTGTCCTTCCAGAACAACGCGAGCAGCGCGATTGCCGTGCCGAACAGGATCGCGCCCTGCCGCCGCCACGCGGTGGCCGATGCCGCCCCGCCGTCCGCCTGAAAATCGGCGGCCGGAAAGGCCATCGTCATGCGGCCGACTTGCGCATCGGTGGTACCTTGGCGCTCATCCCCAGGATCGTATCGAGGACAGCAAGCCGCGCATCCCAGCTATATCGTGTGGACACCTGTTCACGGGCCGCCAGCCCCAGCGCCGTCGCTTTCACCGGATCAGCGAGCAGGCGGTTTACCTCCTCGGCGATTTCGCCCACCGTGCTGCCGGTAAGGATCGTATTGGCGTGATCGATACCTTCGGCAGCTGCGGCCGAGGCCACCACTGGACGAGCCATCGCCATCGCTTCAAGCACCTTGTTCTGGATCCCGCGCGCTAGCTTCAGCGGGGCGACAACCACGGCGGCGGCGGCGAGCCAGCCGCGCACATCGGCAACTTCGCCGGTCACGATCACGCCCGGCTGCCGGGCCAGCGCCTTGACGGCGTCGGTGGGGTTGCGCCCGACGATCGCGAAGCGGGCACTGGGATGAGCCACCTGGATGTGCGGCAAAATCGTGTCGACGAACCAGGTTACCGCCTCAATATTCGGGCGATAATCCATCTGGCCTGTAAACACGATCAGCGCGCCCGTGGTCTCGATGCGTTTAAAGGACGCTGCCGGATCAAAAAACACTGTATCGATGCCGTTCTCTACAACGTGCACCCGCTTTGCGCCGGTGCGTTCGCGGAACAATGCAGCCTCTTCCTCGCTAACGAACAGGCTGGCATCGACCTTGGCCGCGACTGATTTTTCATGAGCGAGCAGCAATTGCCCCTCACGCTGCATCATCCATTGGGTGAGGCCCGACGATGTCTTGGCATAGGCGTCGAACTTCGCCGAATCCATGTCGACGAAATCCATGATCACCTTTTGCCGCGGCTTGGTCGGCAGATATTGCGCCATCTGGCTTGAAAAAACGAAGATCGTGTCGATCGAATGGCGCGCCAGCAGATTGGTGACCGCCTCCTGAATCGATGCGTTTTCAAACGCGGTCAGCGACACCGGGCGACGGAATGCGAGCGCCTGCAGGGCCGCCAGCCAGCGCGGTTTCGATCGCCAAACGATTGATCGGTTGCCGGTAAAAGGGGCAAGGCCGTTCTTGCGCTTCAGATCGCGCGAATCATCCGCGAAGGCGATCACATGGACGCGCTTTCGTGTCGACAGATAGCGCACGATGTTAAACCCGCGGATCTTGTCGCCCCGGTCAGGCGGATAGGGGATTCGATGGGTGAGGAACAGGATGTCACCCATCAGCCGAGCCCCCGGGCAATCATCGGGCCAAGCGTATTGGCCATCCAAAGTGGCAGTTTGCGCCACGCGGCGACTTGCAACCGGTAGCGCGGGCTCATCGGATTGATCTCGCGTGGTTGCTGGCCTGTGGGCGCGCGCTTGGCATAATGCAGCGGCTGCCCATCAAAGCCCCAATTCTTCTTGAACGCGGCAGGCCCCGTTCCCGCCTTTGATCGGCCGAAATCGAACCGTGTGCAGCCGCGCCGCCGGGCATGGCCCATCAACGCGAAATACATAAGGTCGTTTGCGCGCAGGCCGCGTGCTGCCTGTGTGCCTCCGCCCCAATAGGGATAGACGACGCCGTTCATATATAGGCTCAACACACCTGCCACTGGCTTTTCCCCGTCCCAAACGACGAGGATATCGGCCGATTCACCAAATTCGCGTAAAGTTTCGCGGAACAGTCGCTTCGGAAACACGGGCGTTCCCAGATTACGTACTGATTGCGAATAAATACAATAGTGTGCGTCCAAGTCGGTATCGTGACAGCCGGTCGTCACTTCCAACCCGTTGCCCAGCCCCTTGCGGACCTCGGCGCGCTGTTTGCGAGGAATTGCCGCGAGTTCGGCATCGTCATTGGCGGCCAGATCGCGCGCGAAGCCGAGATAGGTTGTGCTGTCGATCTGCCAGTCGCCTTCAGGTATCGGGCCGCCGCGCAACTCCATCGTCGGGCAATGCAGCCGTTCGGCGAGCGCCCAGCCCGCCTCGCCCAGCACCTGCACGGCGTCGTCTCCCGTCGCCAAAATGCCACCTCCGACGCCAAAGCCCGTCGACACCAGCGCACGACCGAAGAGCGGGGAACTGATCTCGGTCAGCGGGAGGATACCAACGATGTCACCATTGGCGCGCTCGGCCACCAGGCAATGTGCCCGCTGCCCGCAGCCGTGTGCGACGGCAATGCTCCATTCGGGCAAGTGGAACGGCGTGGCATCCGGATGGGCACGGACGAATGCGGCAATCCTCGCGCGATCGGCAGCGTCGTGCAGATCGGCGGCGCGAAGCCCCAGCGGCATGGCGAGCAGCGGCATCGTCATGGCAGCCGCGCAGCCTCGATCGCGATGACGCTATCGACCCGGCCCCAGTGGTGCGCGGCGATGAGCGTGCGCAGCTTGCCCGCCATCGCGCCTAACCGGCTGTAATGGCGCAGTTTCGATTTGAGCGGCGCATTGGCAACGCGCGGCTGGCCGGGATCGATCTCCCAGGGATGGAAATAAAACACCGCCGGGCGCTGATCACAAGCATTGGCCTGGCGCACGGCCCGATGGGTGATCGCGCCGGGGAATAGCCGGAAAAACCCGCCGCCCGTCGTCATCTCGCGACCGGCGATCGACGCTATGGTTATCGGCAATTCGATCAGATCGGCACCCGCCACCGGGCGAAAGGCGTGGCGCGGCGCATCGGGCCAGCCATAATGATCATGCGCGATCGGCGCGACGCTCGACGAATAGCGGTAGCCGGCCTCGGCAAGCACCGAATGCGCCCAGGGCGTGCGCTGATCGATCGAGAAACTCGGCGCGCGATATCCCGTAACGGCGACACCGGCGGCATCCTCAATCGTTTCGCGTGCTGCCCTTAGGTCGGCGGCGAACTGATCGGCAGTCATCGTGAAGACACGCTGGTGATCCCAGCCATGGCTGGCGATTTCATGCCCTGCATCGACGATCCGACGGATCAACGCCGTGTTGCGCTTTGCTACCCAGCCAAGCGTAAAGAATGTCGCCTGAATGCCCGTTTCGGCAAACATCGTGAGCACGGCATCTGTATTGCGCTCAACCCGTGCTTCCAGCGTCGGCCAATCGGCCTTGTCGATCACGCCTTCAAATGCGCCGACCTGAAACCAGTCCTCCACATCGACTGACATGGCATTGCATACGCGCGTATCGGTGGCGGGAAAGGCGGTGACAGCGTTCATGCAGCGGGACTGCGCAGTGAGGACAGATCAGGGCGCTGACTGTCGCTTTCGACCCAGTCGATCAGCAAGGTCAGGATCCTGCGCAACGCAAGCTCCTGCTCCTCAAGGCGCGCTTCAAGGGCGGCGACGCGCGCTTCAAGCGCTGACGTTTCGCGACCACCGCCCTCGGGGGGCGGCCCGGGCGGCTGCCACGCTGCATCGTGGCGCATCGGCAGAGGTTCGGGCGCAGGCGCTGGCCGCGTGCTGGCAACTGCTTCTGGCGTGGGGGCAGCTGGCGGCGCCATAACGGGCTGATCACCCGCGATGTCGTTGATCACCGCATCGACTGCGCGGGCATCGATCGTATCGATCTGCTCGATCGCGCCGAACAGCAACACTCGGCCGGCCAGCTGGTTCAGGCGGCGCGGCACACCCTCCGAACCGCGGTACAAAGCGGCAATCGCATCGGGCGTGAATTGCGGCCGCCCCTGCCAGCCAACCACGGCAAGCCGGTGGCGCATATAGGGTTCGATTTCCTGCGGACCCATTGGATCGAGATGGTGCATCGCGATCACGCGCTGGCGCAGTTGTTCCAGCCCCGCCGCGCCCTGCAGCTGACGGCGGAATTCGGGTTGGCCGAGCAGAAAGATCTGGAGCAGCGCATGGCCGCCCGCCTGGAAATTCGAGAGCATCCGCAATTCTTCGAGCGCCGACACGGGAAGCGCCTGTGCCTCATCGACGATCAGCAAGGTGCGCCGCCCGCTCCGCGCGACCGCGTGCAGCCCCCGCTCGATCGCGGCGAGTAGTTGAGCCTTTACGAGGTTCGTCGACTCGATATCGAGCCCGGTCGCCACCATCCGCAGCAGATCATCGGATTCGATCTGGCTCGACACGATCTTGATCGCGTGTAGCCGCTCATGATCGATCGTCGCCATCAAATGGCCGACAAGTGTCGTCTTGCCCGCGCCAATATCCCCGGTGACGACGATGAACCCCTCACCCTGGCTCAGCCCATAGCCAAGATAGGCCATCGCCTTCTTGTGCGTGGCCGATTCGAACCAGAAGCGTGGATCGGGCGTCAGCTGGAACGGCCGGCCGCTCAATCCATAATGATCATCGTACATTCATCGTCTTCCCAACCAGCCCGACGCCCGCTCGCAATCAGAACGAGTAACGCGCGCCCAGCAAGCCCTGCACCGATATCGTCGTGTCCTGCCCCTGCTGGCTGAAGCTGTACACGCCAACCGACGCCTGCGTCCCCAATCGCCCAAAGCGCTTGCTGAATGTGCCGGTCGCGCCAATGCCATATACGTCGGTCGCACCGGTAAGGTTGCTCTGGTAATAATTGGCAAATGCCGTTGCATCGATCGACGTCCGACTGTCGAGCGCACGCGAGATGAACGCCTGTGCATAATAGCTTTCATCGGTCACGCGCCAAAGCTGAGTGGACCACGGCTGACTGAGATGAGCGCATTGACGCCGCGGGCGCGATAGGCGGCGGTCGAGATCGATTGCAGCGCACCGTTCAGGCAATTGCCCGCAGCACCGCCTTCTGCGCCAAAGATGCAACCGTTGAATTCACCGCCAAAGCCGCCGGGGCGACCCGCATTAAAGCTGGTGCCGACATTGGCGAGGCCGTTCTGCAGCTGGCGACCAAAGGTCTGGATGCCATCATACACACCAACGCTGATCGCGACGGCCTGGCTGGGGGCATAGCTGAACGATCCGGTAAAGCTGGTCGTGCCATAACGCTTGCCGACCCGCGCTTCGAGCTGTGTGCGCTTGCTGGGCCGCCATGCGACACCGGCATCGTAATAAATACCGTCAAAGCTGTAGGCGATCCGTGCTGGGCTGGCAGGATCGGTCTGAAACCGGCCATTGCCGTCCACCACGGGCTGGCCGCCGGGGCCGATCAGCGCGTCGCGCTGCGTGATCTGGATGTTTTCGTAGCCTGCACCGCCGACGATGGCGAGTGAGCCACTGACCGGGAGCAGCAGATCGGCCCGGGCATATTTGCCCTCATATTTCTGATCGAGCTGGGTCGCATCATCGCGTTCCCAAGCGCCGCTGAGCGTGACGCCGACCGGCAGCACCGTGCCCGATTTCAAGTTCAGGCTCGCCTGCGCCACCTGGCTGCGCGAACTGTCAAACGCATCCAGCCGGGGCTCGCCGGGGGCTACCCCGGTCGAACTGACGGCTTCGGCCTTGGTATAGCCATAACGGTAGCTCGCGCTGACTCCGACGGGGCCAACATGGGTGCCGACCGACGGACCAGCATAGACGGAATAGACCTGCGCGATGTTATCGACATTGCCGACCAAGACGCCGGGATTAGCCCCGCGCACGTCAGACCTGGCGCGCGTCGCGATTGCCCCGCCTTCGACGCTGACGCCGGGCACCACCTTCACCGCCGCGCGCGCCAGCCCGCTGTGGACGTCGCCGTCATCCAGCTTGTCCTGATAGCCGATGCGCCGTTCATAGCGGTAACTCACCTGTGCCTCGACCCGGCGGGTGGAAACCGACGCATCGACCCCGACTGCGACGGTCGAATAGGTCAGCACGTCATTGGTGTTGAGATCCGCCGAGACGATCTGGCCAATCTCGATATAGGGCGTGATCTCGCGCTTGCGGGCATCGGCGGGCGTTGCCGCGATACAGGCGCCGCTCAGCGCGGTGATGATGATCGCGATCCGCGTCATTTGGGCTCCTCCAAGCCATAATAGCTGCCAAATCGGCGCCCGCCGGGCGCATAGGAAACGGCGTTGAGAACCAGTTGAATCTCGGTACAGCCGGCAAGCAGGCCGACGGCATCGCGCAGATCGCCCTCGCTCGTCTGATCGGCGCGCACCACCATCATCACTTGCCCGACATGCTGGGCGAGCGTCGCTGCGGGCGATGCGGCAAGCGCGGGCGGCGAATCGAAAATCACGATCCGGCGCGGATTGGCGTCGAGCAATTGCTGGATCAGCACCGATGTTCGCGCGCTGGCGAGCAGCTCGGTATCCTGGTTGCTCTTGGTGCCGGCCGGCAACAGGCTGAGCTGGGGAATATCGGTGTGGACGACACACGCCTCGATATCGATCGCTGGGTTGGCGAGCGCATCGAGCAGCCCCTGCCCTTCTTTGAGCCCGAGCCGCGCCATCACATCGGGCTTGGCAAAATCAGCATCGACCAGCAGCACCTCGGTATCGCGCTCGGCGGCGAGCGAGAGGGCGAGGTTAAGGGAGCAATAGGTTTTGCCCTCGTTCGGGTTGGCTGAACAGACAAGGACCGTTCGTGACCGGTCACCCTGCGTGGCTTTTACCGTGCGAGCAGTGAGCAGCAGCTGACGTTTGACGAGCCGGAACTCCTCGGCGAGGACGCCGACGGGCGCACCGGGCACAAGCAAGCCCTGCACAGCGAGCAAATTACGGTCGATAACGCCGGGGCCAGTTGCGCGACGGGCAATCGGGGCTTCGGGCGAGGCGGCAGGCACCGCGGGGCGTGTTTCAGCGATCGGCGGTGGCGCAGTGTTCGCAACCGGCAAGGGCAGCGGCGCAGGCGTGATCTTCGCCGCCGGCCCCACCGCACGGAACTCGGCTTGGAAATCATAGACTGCCGCTGCCCGCTCGAGCAGCGAGCCGCCGGGGCGGATGGGCCGCATCTCGCTCATGCCGCCAACCCCCGCTGGAGAAATTCAACCCCGATCAGCGCGACATAGGCGGCCATCAGGCCGCCCGATCCGCCGACGAAATAGGTTAGCCGCTTGCGTGTTAACGCGCGCTGCGCATCGGTCACCATCGCGCCTATCGAACCGATCACGGGCATCCCGGTCGCGCGCTCAAGGCGGCTTGCGGTCGGGAAAGTCGTGCGCAACTGGCCGAGCGCGAAGGCAGCACCCACGCCTGCACCGAGCCCGGCGATCAGCACGCCAGTCAACAACATGGGCCTATTGGGTGCCGTTGGCGCGCGCGGCGCAGTGGGTGGGTCGATAACGCTGAACTTGATCGCATCGGTCTGGTTCTGCACCTGGCCGCGCAGCTTGATGTCCTCGCGGTCGGCCAGCAGCTTGTCATACTGGTCTTTCAAAACCTGATAATCGCGTTCGAGCTGCGCCTGCTCTGCAGCCACGCCAGGATCGCCGCTCAATTTGGACTGGAGCTGATCGAGATCGCTTTGCAGCTGGCCCTTGCGCGCCATCAGGGCCGCAACCTGTGCCTGTTTGTCAGCCCGCAGCGATTGGAGCGACATGAACACGGGGTTGCCCGATCCTGCTGTCCCCGCGCTAAGCGGCTCGTTGCGGGCAACACCCTGAGCCTGCGCGAGCTGATTCTTCAGCGCGACAATATCGGGGTGTGATTCGGTGAAGCCACGGCCCCGCGCCTCGGCGAGCTGACCCTGGATCGCGTTGACCCGCGCGCGCGCAGGTCCTGCTGCCCCGCCACCGCCACCAGCGACACTGGGCGAAACGCCTGCCATCTGCGCGGTGATTGCCGCCAGACCGCTCTGCGCGGCGGCCAGATCGCCATCGACCTGCGCCATCTGGCTCCGTGCGCTGCCGATCCGCTCATTGAGCGTTCCCGAACCAGGCAAAGCACCCAGATAGCGGTTCTGGAAATCGGCGCGCTTCGCCTCGCTATCCTGCAACTGCTTCTGGCGCTGGGCGAGCTGTCCGTCCAGGAACTGGAGCGTCTGGGTCGTTTCGTCGCGGTCGCCGGCCAGATTTTCCTCGACGAAAATCTCGATCAGCTTCTGGACGATCTGGCGCGCAAGCTTCGGGCTGGTCGACGATGCGGTGATCTCGAACAAGTTATCCTGCTGCGCAGTGACCTTGATCGCCGCCTGCAAGCTCGCAACCCGGTCTGCCACGTCGCGCTCAGTGGCGATCGTCGCGGCAAGGTCAGTGCCCCGCACAACCTTGGCAAGATTGACGGCGGAGGTCAGCGTCTGGCGAACGCGGTCGATGTCCTTTGATTGCTCATCGGCGGTAATGCCGATCTTGCTCGGCAGGATCGATTGCATCTGTACCGAAACGCGTGCGCGCGATTGATAGCTGTTGGGGATTTGCGATACGACCAGCCAGCCGAGCACGCACACGCCCCAGGCCACCGCCAGCGCGAGCCAGCGGCGCTTCCAAATGCCGTGCAGCGCAATGCGCAGTTCGTCGTAAAGGCCGTTCATGCCAGCATCCTCAGAACATGCTTTCCGGGATGATGATGACGTCACCGGGCTGGAGCTTCACATTGGCCGATGAATCGCCATTCTTGAGCAGGCTCGAAAGGCGCAGCTGGAATTCGCGCTGGCGGCCGGTGTTCCGATCATAGCGAATCAACCGCGCCTTGTTGCCGGCCGCGAATTCGCTGAGGCCGCCCACCGCGATCATCGCGTCGAGCAATGTCATGTTGGCGCGATACGGCAACGAAGCTGGCTTTTCCGTCGCACCGACGATCCGGACCTGCTGGCTGAACGTCCCCGAGAAATTCTCGACGATGACTGAGACGATCGGGTCCTTGATATATTCGCCCAGCGCGATCTTCATGTCGTCCGCCAACATCGCCGGGGTTTTGCCGACGGCGGGCATGTCGCTGATCAGTGGCGTGGTGATGCGGCCATCAGGGCGCACTTGCACCTTTGCCGACAATTCGGGGTTACGCCAGACGAAGATGTTCAGCTGATCAAGCGGGCCGATGATATATTCTTCGCCCGGCTGCTCCTGCGAGGCGACAAAGGCAGCAGGCGGCAATTCTGGACGACCGCCGCCGGGAATGCATCCCGAAACGAGCGTGGCCATCGCGATCGACCCGCCAAAAACCCTGGAAAACCGTTGCAAACGCATCACTTCACCCTCCGGCTGGCGCGCAGAGATCGGTGGCGTCAACCGGCTCTACACGTAGCTATGGCCAGTGATATCGGTTCAAGAGGTGAAGATAGCGTTAGGATTGTCTGGTAAACCCGCCAGAAGCTCCATCGGCAGCGGGTGCCCCAGGAACGCCGTGGGGCTGGCCGATAGGCCGTATGCGCCTGCCAGGAACACCGCGATCACGTCGCCGGGTTCGGCTTGGGGCAGCGTGACCTGGTCTGCCAGCCGGTCGAGCGGGGTGCAAAGGCAGCCGACCACGGTAACCATGTCGACGGCGGGCTCGCCCATCCGGTGCGTGACCGCAACGGGATAGTTCCGGCGCACAACAGTGCCGAAATTGCCTGATGCGGCAAGCTGGTGGTGCAACCCGCCATCGGTGACGAGAAATGTCTCGCCCCTGCTTTCCTTCCGGTCGATTACCCGCGTGAGGTAAACTCCGCAGGTGCCGACCAGCCAGCGGCCGAGTTCGACGGCATAGCTCGCCCCGGTGAGTGATGCGGACGCTGACGCCAAGGCGTCACCCAGGGCACAGCCAATAGCAGTGACGTCAACCGGCCTATCGCCCGGAAAATAGGGAATGCCGAAGCCGCCGCCCAGATTGACGAGCGGAGGGGTAGCGCCGATCCGGTCAGCCAGATCGCCCGCCAGCGCCAAGGTCGCCGCCTGGCTGTCGATGATCGCTGCCGTATCGAGCGTTTGCGAACCGGCAAAGATGTGAAGCCCACGCCACTCGGCCCCGGCACGCTGGATCATCGCCACCAGCGCCGGCACGGCATCGGCATCGACCCCAAACGGCGATGCGCGCCCGCCCATCCGCATGCCCGATCCGCGTAGTTCGAACGACGGGTTCACCCGCACCGCCAGCCGGGGGGTGATACCCAGCCGATCGCCAAGCGCCAGCGCACGTGTCGCTTCGCCCGCCGATTCCAGATTGATCGCGACGCGCGCTATTATTGCTGCCGCCAGGGCATCATTGCGCTTGCCCGGTCCCGCGAAGCTCACCGGCAGGCCGGGCGCCTCGCGCGACACCAGCGTCAATTCGCCCGCCGAGGCGATGTCGAGGCCATCGACCAGCGGTGCGATGGCACGCACCAGCGGCGCGAAGGGATTGGCCTTCACGGCATAATGGATGCCAACGCCGGCTGGCAACGCAGCGCGCAGCTCGGCGATTTGGGCAGCAACGATTCCAAAATCATAGATGAAAAGCGGCGTATCTCCAGCCTTTTCAATCCAGTCTGCCCATGTCTTCCCGGCAATGACGAGGTCGCCGTGCTGATCGGCAAAGGCTGGCGGGATCGGCCCCATCGGCTTCATGATGCCACCTCGGCCCTCAACGCTGCCCGATCGAGCTTACCATTGGCGTTGCGCGGCAGGGCGTTGCGCCAGTGATATCGGGCCGGTTGCATGAAGCTTGGCAAATCACGCCGCAGCCGATCACGCAAGGCCTGCTCGGCGACCTCGGCGGAACCATTGGCACGAGCGACCACCACAATCACCTGACCCAGTCGCTCATCAGGCACCCCGATCGCAACCGCCTCCGTCGCCTCCCCGCCTGCCAGCACAGCTTCCTCAACCTCTGTTGGGCTGATCCTGTTACCGGCCGATTTGATCATCTCATCCTGCCGCCCGACAAAGCGGAACAGCCCATCGGCACTCTCGATCACCTGATCGCCCGAGAATACCGCCATGCCGCCGGATTCGAAGAAGGGCGGCGCGGGGCGATAGCGCTCGGCCGTGCGTGTCTCATCCCGCCAATAGCCCATCGAAACAAGCGGTCCGGCATGGACCAGTTCGCCCGCCTCTCCGGCGTCAGCGCGAGTGCCGTCGGCGCGAACCACCATCACCTCGGCAAAAGGGATCGCGAGGCCCATCGATTCGGGGTGAGCATCGACCCGCGCGGGATCGAGATAGGTCGACCGGAAAGCCTCGGTAATGCCATACATCGGGTAGAGACCAGCGGCTGGAAACCGCTCCCGAAGCTCGTGTACCATCCGCACCGTCAGCGCACCGCCCGAATTGGTGAGCCGTTTCAGTTTGGCAGCGACGTCATCGGGCCATTCGGCATCGAGCAACTGGTTCCACAGCGGCGGCACTCCCGCCAGTGTTGTCGCTCCAAACCGATCGACCGCTTTAATCACGTCGCGTGGCGTCAGATAATCCAGCGGCACCACGCTGCCGCCCGCCGCCCAGGTCGAGAATAGCTGGTTCTGCCCATAATCGAAGCTGAGCGGCAGCACACACAAGGTCCGGTCAGCGGAGGTGACGTTCAGATAATGCGCCACGCTGATCGCACCGAGCCACAGATTGGCATGGCTGAGCATCACACCCTTGGGCTGCCCGGTCGAGCCCGAGGTGTAGAGGATCGCCGCCAAAGCCTGCGGATCGGCGCCCGATGGCGGCATGACGTCAGCATGGCCTACATCATCCTCAACGACCTGACAGCATGACGTCGGCACATCGCCGGGTTCCAGCGTGCTCGCCCGCGCGTGTTGCGTGATGATCAACCCTGCCCCGCTGTCCGCCAGAATATGCGCCACTTGCGCGCGTTTGAGCAGCGGGTTGATCGGCACGTGCACCAGCCCTGCGCGCGGCGCGGCGAGCGGCATCAGGCAGGCGGTTCGAGTCTTGGGCAACCAGCTCGCGACCCGGTCGCCCGGCTGCAGTCCCTGCCCCGCCAGCCATCCCGCAAGCGATCCCACCACCTGTTCCAGCTCGGCAAAGGTCATCTCGCCTATACGATCGGCGATCGCGATATCGGCTGGCGCACCGCGGCCAGGCAAGTGATCGATCGGATGGGGCACGGGATCGAGCAGGATCATATCCCTTGATACCTGCTTGCGCCGCGCTGCCAATAGCGTGACGTCGGTCGGCGCTACGCTTGGCAGGCGCGCGGCAATTCTCTAACGGCCTCGCTTGACTGTGACTGCGCAAGGGGGATCGAGTTGGCGCCAGTGAGTGAAGCCGAGGTTGAAGCGACGGTGCGCGCGGTGTTGCGCGACGTGCTGGCGATCAGTGACGAGCGCATGGCCGACTTTACCGACGATACCCCGCTGTTCGGCGCGCTACCCGAATTCGATTCGCTTGCCGTGGCCGGCGTGTTGACCGAACTTGAGGATCGGCTCGGCATCCTGATCGAGGATGACGAGGTCGATGGCGACATGATGGCGACGCTGGGCGCGCTCACTCGCTTCGCGGCAGACCGGGCACTCGGGTGATCGATCATTACGACTGGGCGGGCGGGCGCGAGGCGATGTTACGCTTCGGCCCCGCTGATGGCCCGGTCGTTGTGATGCTGCCTGCCCTGTTTGAAGAGCATAACCGGACGCGCGCTTTCGCGGTGACGATCTGTCGCGGATTGGCGGATCACGGCGTGGCGAGCCTGCTGCCCGATCTGCCCGGGCAAGGCGAAAGCGTGGTGCCAACCGAGGATGCGATGCTCGATCATTGGCAGATGGCCCTTCAAGGGCTGCTGGCAGCCCAGAGCCCTGCTTCTCGCGTCATTCTCGCATCGATCCGAGGCGGGGCGGTCGTTAACAGCGCCACGGGGCTCTCAGGCGTCTGGCGGCTGTCACCGGTTACGGGACAAGCTGTGTTGCGCGACCTCATGCGAACACGGGCGGTGGCCGGTGATTATGTCGGGGGGCTGGATTACCATCCGGTCGAAGCCGCTGGCAATGTTATCGGGCGAGCGATGATCAACGCACTCGAAGCCGCCGACGACGTGCCGATACCGAGCGCGCCGTTGCGTACGGTGCGGCTGGATAGCGACCCTGCCTCCGCCGACATGAAACTGCCCGGCGCACCGATATGGCGTCGCACAGAACCGGGCAATGATCCTGCCCTCGCCGCGCTGCTCGCTGCTGATCTTGCCGATTGGGTGCGCCAGTGCGTCGCCTGATCCCTTTTCGCTGCGCGGGCGAAACGCTGGTCGGCTCGCTGGACGAGGCGGCGGGGAGAACGGGGCTGCTGATCGTCTCAGGTGGCAACGAAATCCGCTGCGGCGCACATCGCGGGATGGCGTTGCTGGCGGCTGAACTGGCGGCGGCAGGCTATCCGGTATTCCGGTTCGATCGGCGCGGTATCGGCGACTCATCGGGCGAGAACGGCGGCTTTGCGTCATCCGGGCGTGACATCATGGCGGCGGTTTCGGCGTTTCGGACAGCGGCGCCCCAGGTCGATCGTCTGGTCGGCTTCGGCAATTGTGACGCGGCAACCGCACTGTTGCTCTACAGCGGCGAGGCATTCGACCGACTGATCCTCGCCAACCCCTGGGTCAGCGATGACGATGACGACTTGCCGCCTGCCGCCGCGATCCGTTCCCGCTACGCGCAGCGGCTACGCGATCCCGCGAGCTGGGTCCGTCTGATGACCGGCCGGGTCAACTTCGGGAAGCTAGTCAGTGGGTTGTCAAAGGTTTCGCAGAATCAATCGAAGGAATTGTCGGCAATGGAACGGTCCGTTTTCGGTGCCCTTGCCGATCGCCCGGACGTTTCGATCATTCTCGCATCGGGCGACGCAACCGCGATTGCCTTTGCAGATGCCTCCGCGCGGGCCGGGTATCACGGCCCAACAGTAACGATCGACACGGCGTCGCACAGCTTTGCGCGGGCCAGCGACAAAACCGCCCTCCGCGAGGCGATCATTGCCGCTCTTGCTTGAACCTTACTCCGCCGCTTCAGTGACCTTCTCGAAATCCGCTTCCGCGAGGAACCGTTCGGCATCCAAGGCCGCCATGCAGCCCGTGCCCGCCGCGGTCACGGCCTGGCGGTAAATCTTGTCCATCACGTCGCCGCAGGCGAACACGCCCTCGACGCTGGTGCGCGTGCCGCCCTTTTCGACCTCTATATAACCATCTGAATCAAGCGCGAGGTGACCACGGAACAGCTCGGTCGCCGGATGATGCCCGATCGCGACAAAGCCGCCCTCGACATCGAGCCGAGACTGCTCGCCGGTGATCCGATCAAGCAGGTCGATCCCGACCAGCCCCTCGGGCATGCCACCGCCGACAAAGCTGCGGACTTCCTTGTTCCACAACACCGTGATCTTCGGATTGGCGAACAACCTGTCCTGCAGGATACGTTCGGCCTTCAGGCTGTCCCGCCGGTGGATCAGCGTCACGTCGTCGCTGTGATTGGTGAGGTACAGCGCTTCCTCGACCGCAGTGTTGCCGCCGCCGATCACCGCAACCTTCTTGCCACGATAGAAGAACCCGTCGCAGGTCGCACAGGCGCTGACGCCCTTGCCCTTCATCAATTCCTCGCTGTCGAGCCCCAGCCATTTCGCTTGCGCGCCCGTGGCGATGATCAGGACATCGCCGGAATAGATATCGCCGCTATCGCCGATCAGCCGGAACGGGCGACGCGACAGATCGACCTCGACGATCGTGTCGTACATCAACCGCGTACCGACATGTTCGGCCTGGCCCTGCATCTCCTCCATCAGCCATGGGCCCTGAATCACCTCGCGAAAGCCAGGATAATTCTCGACATCGGTGGTGGTGGTAAGCTGGCCGCCCGGCTGGATGCCCTGAACCAAAATGGGTTTCATCCCCGCACGCGCGCCATAGATCGCCGCCGAAAGGCCAGCCGGGCCGGAGCCGATGATGAGCATGCGGG
Source organism: Sphingomonas sp. 28-62-11 (assembly GCF_002278865.1). Classification (NCBI taxonomy): domain Bacteria; kingdom Pseudomonadati; phylum Pseudomonadota; class Alphaproteobacteria; order Sphingomonadales; family Sphingomonadaceae; genus Sphingomonas; species Sphingomonas sp. 28-62-11. Next base: position 21,076 of record NZ_NCGB01000007.1, read on the forward strand.
TGTGATGGGTGGCAGACATGGGATGCGCTTTCGACCGTGGCGGAAATTGAGGCTTGGCCGTTCCTTAGGGAACAACGCCCGCCGCTTGCAACATGGTGTTCGCAACAGCGCACGCAATCGTTACGTCGCCGACCTTTTGCTTGGGGGCCTGATCGGAAAACTTGGGGAGCCTCCCTTGCCGGGCGACAGAAATGGTAGCGAAGGAGGGACTTGAACCCCCGACCCCAGGATTATGATTCCCGTGCTCTAACCAGCTGAGCTACTTCGCCCCAAAAGGGACCGCAATGGCGGTGAGCGCGGGGCTATAAGTGCGGCGTGCCCCCCGGTCAACCACCGCAATGATGACGACGCGCTAGCCGAACATGTGGCGTGAGAGCGGCTCCCAGGGGCCGCCGCGATACCACCAGGTTGCAAGGCCCGCGATCGCCACCGGACATGGCCTGAAATCGACGTTGAGCTCATTGTACAACGCCTTGGCCTCGGCAGGTGTTACCTTGTTCTGGACGGTCACGTGCGCGCGCCAAGGGGCGGCATCCTGCGGGACCAGCATCATCGCAAAGGCATCGGCGATCCGCGCACGGATATCGGCCAGGCCGGGCGACTCGATCCGGAACGCGGTGCCCCTGCCCAATGACATCAGCCCCGTTACTCGGGCCTCGGGTGCAGGCACCCGGCGTGACTCGTTCACCAGCCGCTGCCGTAGCTCGGCCTCAATCACGGGACTCAAGTGATGGAACATTGTCAAATGCGCCGCCAAATGATTGTGTTCGGGCGGAAAATGCGCGCGGCGAAGGCCATCAAACCAGGCTTGATCCTGTTTCCCAAATAGCGCGGTGACGATGATTGGCGCGGTTTGGTTCGGCAGATCGGCCGCGGTCAAATCTCGACCTGGCTTCCTAGCTCGACCACGCGGTTGGTCGGCAGGCGGAAGAATTCCATCGCGCTTTCGGCATTGCGCAGCATCCACGCGAACAGCTTTTCGCGCCAGATCGACATGCCCGGATGGTCCGACGCGAGCAGGGTTTGGCGCGACAAGAAGAAGCTTGTGTCCATCATCCGGAAATCGGCCCCGCACTGGCTGATCCGCGCCAAGGCGGCGGGCACGTCGGGCTCCTGCATGAAGCCATATTTCAGGATCATCCGGTGGAACCCGTTGTCGAGATTTTCCAAATGGCAGCGACCGTCATCAGGGTAATAGGGCTCGTCCATGATCTTCACGGTCAGCAGGATGATGCGTTCGTGCAGCACCTTGTTGTGCTTCAGATTGTGGAGCAGCGCGTGCGGCACGCCCTCCGCGGTCGAGGTCATGAACACCGCCGTCCCCGGCACGCGGGTAGCGGCACTGGCGGCGGACTGAATAAACACCTTCATCGGCATCGCTGAATCCCGCATCCGCGCGATCATCAACTGCCGCCCCTTCGACCAGGTGGTGAGGAAGGTAAAGATGATCAGCCCGATCAGCAGCGGGAACCAGCCGCCATCGGGAACTTTGGTAAGGTTCGCAGCCAAATACGCCCCATCGACGATGAACAGCACCGCCAGCACCGGTACCGCAATATAGCGTGGCCAGTTCCACAACCGGTACAGCACCACCGCCAGCAGGCAGGTGTCGATGGTCATCGCCCCCGTCACAGCGATACCATATGCCGAGGTGAGGTTCGACGAGGTGCGGAATGCGAGTACCAGCACGAGCACCATCACCAAAAGTGCCCAGTTGATGATCGGAATGTAGATCTGCCCCACGGTTGATGCGCTGGTGTGTTCGATCCGCAGGCGGGGGATGAAACCGAGCTGGATCGCCTGCTGTGTGACGGAGAACGCACCTGAAATCACGGCCTGGCTGGCGATGATCGCCGCCATCGTTGCCAGAATCACCAGCGGAAGGCGGAGTATTTCCGGTGCCAGAAGATAGAATGGGCTCTCCAGCGCCGCAGCGCCACTGCGCGACAGCAAAGCCCCCTGCCCCATGTAGTTCAGGATTAGCGCCGGGAGGACAAAATACAGCCATGACCGGCCGATCGGCTTTCGCCCGAAATGGCCCATATCGGCATAGAGCGCCTCCGCCCCGGTCACCGCCAGCACCACCGAGCCGAGCGCCAGGAACGCCTTGAGCGGGTCACTGGCGAAGAACTCGATCGCATAGATAGGGGAGAGTGCCCAGAGGATGTCAGGGGTCTGCGCAATACTGATCGCCCCGAGCGCACCGATCACAACGAAATAGGTCAGCATGATCGGCCCAAAGAACAGCCCGACCTTCGCCGTTCCACTGCGCTGGATCGAAAACAGCCCGATGATGATGACCACCGCCAGTGGGAGCACCAGCCCGCCAAAAGCAGGCGCCACAATTGTCAGCCCCTCGATCGCGCCGAGCACCGAGACGGCAGGCGTGATCATGCTGTCGCCATAGAACAGCGCGGTAGCAAATACGCCGAGCAGGATGATCCCCTGGCTCCATCGCTGGGTTTTGGTGCGGCCCGATACGAGCGCTAGCAGCGCAAGGCTGCCCCCTTCGCCCTTGTTGTCCGCGCGCATGATGATGGCAACGTACTTGATGCTTACCACGATCATCATCGACCAGAAGATCAGGCTGACGACGCCCATGATGTGCAGCGTATCAAGCGCAAGCGGGTGGTGCCCGGCAAAGGTTTCGCGAAAGGCATAGAGCGGGCTGGTGCCGATATCGCCGAACACAACGCCGATGGCGCTCACCGCAAGCTTTATCGGGCCATCGTTGTGGTGTCCGGCTGCGGCATGGCCGGCATCGCCTGATCCCTCGTTCGGCGCGCCCGCCAACACGGTCTCGCTCATAGGCCCCGTAATCCGGCCGATATGATGATGGAAACGCGCATGGATGCCCGGTGGCTTACCCCGTTGACGTGCCGCGCGCCCTAGCATGCAGCCAATGGCCCGGCAACGGGGCATTGGGTCGGGAGCAAGGCGGGAGTTCAGCGCACGGCGTATGGCGGGACAAGCCCGGTTCGCGGCGTTATAGGCGCTCCATCAACAGCATAAGGAGAGGGCAATGCGAGTCGGCATCCCCAAGGAAATCAAAAACCACGAATATCGTGTCGGGCTGACTCCGGCCTCGGTCGCCGAGCTGGTCCGCGCCGGGCATCAGGTGGTCGTGCAGACAGGTGCCGGTGCCGGCATTGATTTCGAAGATTCGGACTATGTCGAGGCGGGTGCGCAGATCGTCGCCGATGCGCCTGCGGTGTTCGCGGGGGCCGACATGATCGTGAAGGTCAAAGAGCCGCAGCCGAGCGAGATCGCGTTGCTCGAGGCGCGCCACTTGTTGTTCACCTATCTCCATCTCGCGGCGGACAAGCCGCAGGCGCTTGGCCTGATGGCATCCGGCGCGACCTGCATCGCCTATGAAACGGTGACGGCGGCGGATCGCTCGTTGCCATTGCTGAAACCCATGTCCGAAGTCGCGGGGCGCATGTCGATTCAGGTTGGCGCGCATTATCTGGAGAAGGAACAGGGCGGACGTGGCGTGCTGCTTGGCGGTGTGCCCGGTGTGGCCCCGGCGCGCGTCGCGATCCTGGGCGGCGGCGTATCGGGCGTGAATGCCGCGCAAATGGCGGTCGGCATGCGCGCCGATGTGACGATCTATGACATCAACAATGCCCGCCTCGCCGAACTCGACATGTTCTTCTCGAGCCAGATCAAGACCGCCTATGCCTCATCAGCGGCAATCGCCCACGCCGTGAAGAACGCGCATCTGGTGATCGGTGCCGTGCTGGTGCCGGGTGCGGCGGCACCCAAGCTGGTGACGCGCGAGATGCTGAAGACGATGAAGCGCGGATCGGTGCTGGTCGACATCGCGATCGACCAGGGCGGCTGCTTCGAGACCAGCCACGCGACGACACATGACGACCCGGTGTTCGAGGTGGACGGCGTAATCCATTACTGCGTGGCCAACATGCCCGGCGCGGTGGCGCGGACCAGCGCGTTTGCGCTCAACAATGCGACCCTGCCCTTCGTCCTGAAGCTGGCGAAGCACGGTGCAGAGGCGGCGATGGCCGCTGATCCGCATCTCGCGAATGGGCTCAACGTGTCGGGCGGGAAAATCAGGCATCAGGCGGTGGCAGATGCGCTGGATTTGCCGATGAATTGAATGACTTGAACGGTAAAATTTGTGCGAAGCTTCCTCTCTTGAGGAGCGTTGCCCTCGCTCAAGCCGAGGGCGAAGTTGCGGAAGTTGCGGGTCTCCAACGCTATCCCGCAACTTCGCCCAGAAGATGCAGGATCGTGAGGGAGTTCGACAATTTCAAAGAGCGGTTCCGACAATAGCATTTCTAGTGGCTTGTAGGAAAGTTGCGTCTGGTTTTGGTCGGGTATCAAGCCGTGACGTATGCGCTTGAATTACCGATGAAATGATTGACATCGCACCGGGGGAGAAAGCGGAATGAAGGGCGAACTGACCGGCGGCTGCCTCTGCGGCAAGGTGCGTTATACCTTGGCCGATGGTTTTCGCTTTCTCCCCTATGCCTGCCATTGCACCGATTGCCAGTCGCGCACCGGCAGCGCGTTCAGTGAGCATATGTTGTTCGTGCGGGATGATCTGACCATCACTGGTGTGCTTGATAGTGGCGATTACACCCAGTCCAGCGGGGCACAATCGTCGATCTGGGGGTGCGAGGTTTGCAAGACGCGCATTTTTGCGGAGAATGATCAGCGCCCTGGTTTTGCCTCGCTCCGCTGCGGCACGCTCGACTTCAGCGCCGCGGTCGTGCCCGCCGCGCATATCTGGGTATCGAGCAAGCAACCTTGGATAACGATTCCCAGCGACGCGAAGTCGATGGAGCAACAGCCGCGCACGATGGAAGAATGGACTGAGCTGGTTGGACCTTCGTAGCCGACGCGCAATTCAGAAAAACTCGTCAAGCAGCAGGTACAACTCGATTTTTGCGGGATCGACCCGCACACCGTACACGTCGAACACGGCGTCGGCGGCGGCTGGATCGATATCGCGCAGGCAGTTCCACAGGATCGCCAGATCCTGCCAGCGATCGGCCACCCCCGCCCTGCCGACATCGAGACACCCGGTGACCGCGCCGCTCTCATCAAGAAAGATATTGTCGAGCGAGAAATCGCCGTGCGTCACGACCGGATCAATCGCTGTCGGGATAAGATCGTCCAGCCGCGCGAGCAATTGGGCCACTGACCAGCCCTCGCGTTCGGGATCGAGATCGTCGAGATCGACTTGCCCGGCCGCGGCATTGGATCGTGCAGCCTCAACGCGCCGGGGCAACCCTGCGTCGAAGGGGCACCTTTCGATCGGCAACTGGTGCATCCAAGCCAGATGCTTTGCCATCGCCCGCACCGCATCGGCTTGGCGATCGGGATGCTCGTTCAGCCATTGTTGTGCGGATCGGCCCGGCAGTGCGGTAGTGAGCAACCAGGCACCAGCCGGGGTTTCGGCATAGTCGACGATCTCCGGCACGCGCCACTGCCCCGCCAGCCAGCGCAAACGGCGATGCTCGTCAGCAATATCGGCGGCAACCGTGCCCGTGCCGTTTTTCAAGAACAGCGTCGGACGATCGGCAGCGGCGAGGCGGTGAACAATGCCGCCCGATTCACCGTCGGTTACCGGCGTCGCGGAATAGTTGGTGATACGATCGGCGATCGGCGCTGGCGGTTTTGGCAGCACGGCGAGACGACTATCCCCGTCCGATCAACCGCTTCGCAATCATGTCTGCCACGGCGGACGAAGGCTCGCCGCTGCGATCGCTCTCATCCCATACTTCGTTCAGGCGATCGGGGATCTTGTGGATGCGCGCTTCGACCTCGGCGCGGTCGCCCTGGCCCATATATTCGAGGCAGACGTTGATGATGCCGCCCGCGTTGATAACATAATCGGGCGCATAGGTGATGCCGCGCGCGTGGAGGCGCCAGCCATCCTCGCGTGTCTCGAGCTGGTTGTTGGCGCCGCCCGCGATCACTTTCGCCTGGATCGTCGCGATTGACGTTTCGGTCAGGATCGCGCCGAGCGCGTTGGGGCTGACGATGTCGGCTGCAATCGCCAGGATTTCCTCCGTCGGCACTACATCCGCGCCGAGCGCCTTGGCGAGCGTCGCTGCGCGATCGGCATCAACATCGGCCAGCGTCAGCTTCGCGCCGTCTTTCGCGAGCAATTCGGCGAGCCCACCGCCAACCGAGCCAACGCCCTGGATCGCGACATGCACGCCCTTCATACTGTCCGCACCCAGCCCGCGCTTCGCTGCCGCCTTGACGCCCAAATAGACGCCCAAAGCGGTCGATGGGCCAGGATTGCCCCCTGCCCGGCCCGATGCGACGGGCAGGCCGGTGACGAATTTGGTCTCGCTCGAAATCGTTACCATGTCGGTGTCTGACATGCCGACATCTTCGGCCGTCACATAGCGTCCGCCCAGTGAATCAATCGCACGGCCGAACGCCTTCAGCATTTCCGGCGTCTTGGTGCGGTTCGCATCGGCCAGCACCACGCCCTTGCCGCCGCCCATCGGCAGTCCGGCCATAGCGTTCTTGAAGCTCATGCCGCGCGACAGCCGCAGGGCATCCGTAATCGCCTGGTTCGAATCGGCATAATGCCAGAAGCGGCAGCCGCCGCCTGCCGGACCGAGCTTGGTCGAATGGATCGCGATCACCGCGCGCAGCCCCGATGCTGGATCGGTGAAGAGGTGCACGCCCTCATGATCGTCGAAATCGGGGTATCCCCAGCCGGTGGTCACGGGTGATTATCCTGAAAGGGCGGGAAGAAATGGGGCGACCGACGGGACTTGAACCCGCAACATCCGGCATCACAAGCCGACGCTCTAACCAATTGAACTACGATCGCCACGAAGATGGCGGCCCTAGCGGGCCGGGACGGGCATCGTCAAGCGGTGTAAGGGCCGGGGCTGGCGTTCAAGATTAAAACTGCCCCTCTGTCGACAGGCGATACCCCGCCCCTGCCTGCTGGAACCCCACCAGCCCCAGTTTCTGCGCCACCGCAGGGTCGCTCGACTGGATATCGAGTGTGGCGCGGTAACGGCCATTGCTGCGGATGCTGAGCGTGACGCTTTCGGTGCCGGCCTGGCTGACCAGCGGGACGATCAATGCCCCGCCCTCGCATTTCACGGTGCCGCTCATCGCTTGCGGCAATGGCACCGTGGCGATCGCACCGCTCAACTGCGCCTTCACGCGCCCTTGTGCCACCGCGCAGGCGCCACTGTCGAACCTGATGCTCACGCCCTCCAGCTCGATCCGGTTGATCGGCAACGGCGCAAAAACAGCCCCCGTCGGCACCGATCCGGTCATGTCATCGATGCCGAAACTGTAGCGGCTGGTGCTGATCGCCCCGGTCAGGCCGGGTTTGTCGCCCTGCGCGGGACCGTTCAGATCAAGCCGCGCGCGACCCAATAGAAGCTGAAAGGGCGAAAGCCGGGCACGAAGATCACCCAGCGAAAGATCACCCAGCCGCGCCTCGATCAGCGATCCATACCAGACCGGCCCGGTCACGGCGCGGGCCGACAACCCGTATTCCCCGAGACCAACCAGCCCAAGCACAAGACGCATGGGCAAAAACACCAGCAGGCCCAGCAAGGTGAGCCCGCCAAACAATACTGCTGGACGCGTATCGAGCCTGATTTTCATCACAAACCTTGCGTCCGGACCACCACCATGGCGGAGACTGATTGATCAGCATTGTCGCTGGTGGTGAGGCTCTCAACCAGGATTCCCCGGGCCTCAAGGTCAGCAACCCAGGCGAAGAACGCCCCAGGTCGCGCATCGGCGATCGACACTTGCAAGCCGTTATTCGGCTGTGGCGAGACATTGGTGATCGCAAAGCCGGCTTCGGCAGCGCGCTCGCGCACCACGGTTTCCAGCGGGGCGCCGATCGGCGCGGCGCGGGTACGCTGGAGCAGCTTCACACTCGTTAGTTGGGCCTCAACCTCGGCGAGCCGCTGAACGGCGTTGCTATGGCGAATACGGGCATCGGCCAGCCCGTCGCTCACTGGCCGCACCAGCCCGAACCAGAACAGTGTCAAGGCAGCAAGCGCCGCTGCCGTCAGGACGAGGCGTTTTTCGCGCAAGGACAGCGCGGTAAACCACATGCGGATCGAGGCGATCATTTCGGGGCCACCGTGATGCGACCGGTCAGCCGATTGTTAGCCTGTTCGAAAGTCCCCGTCGTGGCGGCGAAGCCCTGGGCGCCGATTTCCCTGATCACGTCGTACACCTGCCCCTCCGTCTGCGCCGCGATCGTCACTTGCGCCTCACCCTTGGCGTCAAAGCTCAGGGCGCGCACTTCGGTGCCGGTCACGTTGCGGATTGCGCCATAGATCGCCGCCGCCGTAGCGCTGAAACCCCGGCCAGGCCCGCGCAGCCGCACCAATCGGGCATCAAGCTGGCGGGCGGCATCGTTCACTGTCTCGCCGCGAGCAAGTCCCTGACGGGCGAGCAGATCGATCCGACGCTCGATTGCGTCAGCGGCAAAGCCATATTGCATGATCTGCACCAGGCTGATCAACAAGGTGACGGTCAGAATCCCGACCGCCAGCCAGCCCATCCGCCGTAACAGCGGCCAATCGATTGTCGCGCGTCGACGCTTGGCGAAGATACCCTGCCGCAGATCCAATGCTGGCGCGCCCACCGCAGCAACAATGGCTTCCTCGATGTCCTCGCGTGACATCATGACGGGCGCAACGCCGCCAGTGATCAGCGGGGTCAGCTGCGAATCATGCGCGAAGCCCGTTGTCGGACCGCGCACGACGCCTTCGCTCCCCAAATCAGCGAGCAGAAATCCCTCGTCCGGCCGCGGCAACAGCATGGGCGCGGGGATCACGGCGTCGGGATCAACCCCGTAACGGGCCAGATCAACCAGCCAGTTTTGCATCCGCGCGCTGGAGACGACGCCGATCGGGCGGTCCTCCATCATTGGTTCGCGGCCAACGGCGACATGCAGATGGTCGAGAGCGGTGGCGCTGGCCTCTGCCACCAGCACGCGCGCGGCCGCGGTCGATTGCGCGAGCGAGCGATCCGGCAGGCTCGCCCAGTGAAGTGTCACATCTTCGGCAGGTGCTACAGCGATGGTTGCACCATCAGAAGATTCCGGCACGCCCTCACCACGCGCTGCGATGCCGCCATTAGCGATCCTGAGCCAGCGATAGCCGTCCTCGGCCGTGCCTGGCAGGAACACGACATGGGCAAATGCCGCATCGCCGCCGCCACGCGCGCCGCTCATGCCGGGTCGCCCCAGGCCCGCGACACCAGCCGCGCAGGCTGCACACTGGCGTCGATCAAGGCGCTCTCGGTCAATTCGCTTCCCCCCAACTCAACCTCGATCCGCAACGCGAACCACCTTGTGGTTACGGCCGTTTGCGCCTGCCCCTCTGGAAACACGATGATCCCCCGCAGTGCTGGCAGCTTCCAGAATGCATCGGTGCTCGTATAGCCTTGCGCTGGCCGTTCAAGCAGCAGCGCGCGCGCTTGATCGATTGTCAGCGTGTCGGGCAGGAGCATGGCGAACAATGCTGCTTGTTCGGGCAGAAGGGTGTTGACGTTGATTTTCGATGGTTCCGCGCGTGGTTGCGCGCAAACCCAGGGACGCAGCTTGGCGTAGATCTGCGGCGTTACCTCAGCAATGGCCCGTAACTCACTGATATCCGATATCAATGTGTTACCAGTCCGATAACTGACGCGGCGATTGCCGTACCGTTCATCCTCAGCCCCGTTGGGCAGTGGATTACTGTCGCTGTCGATCCAATCGGCCGTGGAGGCCGCGATGATTGCGGCGGGCTGGCCCGGGATGCCGAGCAACGTCATCAACCGGGTAAACTGAACGATCGCTGCCGGGCGCGCGACCAGGACGCCGGGGCCACCATTCACCGCCAGCCCGTTGAGATTGAAGCAATTGCCGCCATCGACGACCGTTGCGCTTGCAACACCGCCGGGAACGGGCAACTGGAACGGGCGACCGCTCCACCCCCCCGCCAGCGTCACTTGCGCAGGATTTCGCGACAGGAGCGAATCGATCCGTGTCGTCGCTAGTGTCTCGGCCGCCATCGCATAGCCGCGCGCTTGTTCGATCGCGATCATGTTGGAGGCCAGGCGGGTCGACAGGCGTAGCTTTTCAAGCGCGGTCGCGGCCAGCACCGCAATGACCGCGACCAGCAGCAGCACAGTCAGCAAGGCTGCACCGCGCTCACGCGCAGGCGTAATCATCCGCTCAATAGCCATTGGCGGGGGCTCCAGCATCTACTGGCCGCGTGTAGCCGGTGCCAACGACATACACGCTACGAAAGCGCGTGCCATCGGTTCGGGTGACTGCCATTTCCATCGCATCGGGCAGGGCCGTTACAGGCGTGTCGACCCACCGGTCGGTCCAGGCGCCGGCAACGCGGTAGCGTAATTCGACCGCACGCACCGATTTGAGCAACACCGCCGGGGTCAGCGGGCTGGCGCCATCCACCATCGGATAGGCAATCCGCTCAAGATTTTCGCCGGTCAGCCGATATTCTACCTTTTGTTGCCCTGAGCGCGGTGCATCATCCAGATTGGTCCAGCCATTGCGGACGAGTTGCAGCATGGGCGTACCGACCGATCCGCTGGCACCGACAAACGCCGGAGTCGGCCTGCCATCCTCATCACGAACCGGCCGATCGGATGCTTGGGCCAGATCCGCCGAAAGCGATGAGGAAAGGCGCCCGAATGCCGCAATGTCATCGAGCCGATTCGCCGTGGCTGATTGCGCCCGAACGCTGAACGTCAGCAAGGCGACCCCCGCCGACGCCAGCAGGCCGAAGATCAGCAATGCGATCATCATTTCGACTAACGTAAAGCCACTTTCTGCGGGCCTGTTAGGTGACAGAGCAGCGGTACTTCTCAGCCCGGTCCGTTCGCCCTGAGCGAAGTCGAAGGGCAAGCGCTGCGCAAGGGCTTCGACTTCGCTCAGCCCGAACGGGGGTGGGAAGCCAATAATGGCAGAAGTTGAGCCGGCAGATTTGAACCCGTAAACGTCGCCGAAGTTGTTCATGGCTGCTGTCCACCCGGCAAAGGTGCTGTGCGGACCACCGTCGGCCGATTGGGTGGCCGCACGATTGTCAGCTTGCCCAACGCCGTTCCGTCCATGTCACTGACGCTGACGTCAACGCGGACTGCGCCCTGATCCCCCAATGCGGTCGCCAGGCGGCGCCAGCTCCAGCTGCGGCCGCCATTTTCTTCGACGCCGCGCGATTCGCCCGTGACTGGCGGCTGCGGATCGGTGAGCGTTTCAACCGCCACATTGCGCGCCACAATCTGCGCCATCATTGTCCGGTCGAGCGTCGAGGCGCTGCGGATGATGGCCCCCTCCAGCCGGATCAGCGCCATCGCCGCCAGGCTGAACACCGCCAGCGCGACCATCATTTCGATCAACGAAAAGCCGGAGTCGCTCGGAGAACGCCCACGCTCAGCCATCGATCGATATCGCGCCATCGGCCCCGATCCGTACGATAGCGCTGGCCTCACCGCCGCGGCGCAACTGAACGTCGAACGGCGCATTGGCAAGTCCGGTCGAATCGAAGATCACCCGATCGCGGCCTTCGGTGCTCAGGATGACCGGGCGGATATCGCTGGCCCAGCGCGCCACACGCAGCGGCTTTTCGCTGATCGGTTGCCACGCGCCTGCCGACCGGCGGTCAAAGCCATAGCCTTCGCGTGACACCCAGATGCTGACCGAACGGCCTTCGATAATCGCGGTATCGTGCGCGGCGCGTGCGCGCGCGGCGAAGCGCTCGGCATCGTCGATCAGACGACCGCGCGGATCGGGAATCGCCAGCACGACAGCAGCGGAGGCAAGCCCGATGATCGTCACCACGATCATCAGTTCGATCAGCGTGAAACCGCCCTCGCGTTGACGCGAAAGCGGCCACGCCCGAAAAAAGGCGCGGGCGCGGGTGATCACATCACTGCCAGTTGCCGATATCGGCGTCGATGCCCTCGCCGCCTTCCTTGCCATCGGCACCCAGCGTCCAGATATCGATCGCGCCGTGGGTGCCGGGCGAGGCATAAAGATACTCGCGGCCCCAGGGGTCCTTGGGCAGCTTCTTGATATATCCACCCGCCTGATAGCGCGACGGATCGGTGAGCGAAGCCGGTGCGCTCACCAGGGCGTTCAGTCCGTCCGACGTACTGGGGTAGCTAATGTTCTGCAGCTTGTAGAGCTCCAGCCCGTCCTCGATGATGGCGATATCGGCCTTCGCCTTTTCGACGCGCGCGCGATCGCCGCTTGGCAGCACGTTCAGCGCAACGATTGTGGCGAGCAGCCCGAGGATGACGATCACGACCATCAACTCAACGAGCGTAAAGCCGCTTTCACCCCGACGCGGTTCTTTCCGAATGTTCTTGCGCATGATGTTCCTCATTGGCCGGCAAGCGTGTTGAGTTGCAGGATCGGCAGCAGAATCGACAGCACGATGGTTGCGACGATGCCGCCCATTACCACGATGATCAGCGGTTCCATCAACGACAAGGCAGTCGCGGTAAAGCGATCGAACTCGCGTTCGAGATAATCCGCCGCGCGCTCGAGCATCTCATCGAGCCGCCCTGCCGCCTCGCCGCTCGCCGCCAGATAGGTCAGCAAGGGTGGAAAAACGCCAGCACGGCGCATCGCGGCGGACAGGCTGCCACCGCTGCGGATCGAGTCGACGATCTCGTCCGATGCCTGGCGCAACCGCCGATTGTGAATCGTGCCCGCCGTCAGTGCGAGCCCGTCGAGCAGCGGCAATCGGCTTGCGATCATGGTGGAGAGCGTTCGCGCCATCCGTGCGGCGTGGAGATCGCGCAGAAGTCGTCCGATCACCGGCACCCGCAGCAGCCAACCGTCAAACGCTAACCGGATCGAGGGCTCGCGCAAAGCCTGGATAAACCCGCCGGTCAGCAGCACCGCGCCCAGGATCAGCGCCCACCACCAATTGACGAGGAAAGCCGAAATCCAGATCACGATCCGGGTCAGTAGCGGCAATTGCTGGCCGACCGTGTCAAATTGTTCGACGATCTGCGGCACCACGAACACCATCAGCGCGGTAACAATGGCGATTGCCATCACCGCTAGCACGGCGGGATAGGCCATTGTCGTGATCATCTTGCCGCGGATTTCCGCCTGCCTTTCCAGCAGAATCGCCAGCCGATCGAGGATCGTTGGCAACGAACCCGAATTCTCGCCGGCCGCCACCATCGCGCAGTAGAGCGCTGGAAAGCTTTTCGGTTCGCGCGCCATCGATTCGGCTAACCGCCGCCCCTCGACGACGCCCATGTGCACCGCACTGACAATGTCGCGGACCTGTTGCTGCTCAGTCTGGCGGACGATCGTTCGCAACGATTCCTCAAGCGGGCTGACGCGGTTCAGCGTCGCGAGCTGGCGGGTAAACAAGGTAAGGTGCTTGCCCGACATGCGCCGCCCGCGCAGCTGCTGGAGCAGCGGTTTGGCCTTTGGGGCCTTTGTTGCCGCCGAACCCGGGCCGATCCGCACGACATAAAGCTTGCGCGCATCGAGTGCCTCGCGCGCATGATCGATCGATTCGGCGACGATCGCGCCCCGTTTTTCACGGCCCGCCGTGTCGATAACGAGATAATCGAAATCAGGCATCGACCATTTCGCTACGGGAGACGCGGACTGCCTCCTCCGGTGTTGTCAGCCCGTCGCGGACGAGCTGGCGCGCGGCTGCGCCCAGATTGGGGGCGTGGAGAAAGGCATGGCGCGCAATGATCGATTCGTCGCCGCCGTCATTGATCAGGCGGCGGATCGTTTCGTCGATGCGGATCGCCTCGAACACGCCGATCCGGCCCTTGAAGCCGCTGCCCGAACACTCATCACAGCCAACCGCTTCATAGACGATTGCGCCGGGATCAAAGCCCAGCAGCGAGGAGACCGAACCTTGCGCCTGCACGGGCTTGCGGCAGCTGGGGCACAGCCGCCGCACGAGGCGCTGCGCGATCACGGCACGCAAGGTGGAGGCGAGCAGGAACGGCTCGATCTTCATGTCGCGCATCCGTGTGATCGCGCCGACAGCGTCGTTGGTGTGGACGGTCGACAGCACCAGATGCCCGGTGAGCGAGGCTTGCACGGCGATTTCGGCAGTTTCTCGATCACGGATTTCGCCGACCATCACAACATCGGGATCCTGGCGCAGAATGGCGCGCAAACCTGCCGCAAAGGTAAGCCCGACCTTGGGATTGACCTGCGTCTGCCCCACCCCGTCCATGGCATATTCGATCGGGTCTTCCACCGTCAGGATATTGCTGCTGCCATCATTCAGCAGCCGAAGTGCGGCATAGAGCGTCGTCGTCTTGCCCGAACCGGTCGGTCCGGTGACAAGCACGATGCCGTTCGGCTCGCTGATCGCCCCGCGCAGCAGCGTGTTGATGGCGGGCGCCATGCCGAGCACGTCGAGATCAATCCCGGCATTATCCTTGTCGAGGATACGCAGCACCACGCGCTCGCCCGCGCGGCTTGGCAACGTCGAGACGCGGACATCGAGCAGTTTGCCGCCCAGCGACAGGCCCATGCGGCCGTCCTGCGGCACGCGACGTTCGGCAATGTCGAGCCGTGCCATCACCTTGACGCGGCTGACAACCACCGGGGCGACGTGCGGCGGCATCCGCAAGGTTTCGCGGAGCACCCCGTCGATCCGCATGCGGACCACGAGCCCGGTTTCGTAAGGCTCAATATGAATGTCGGACACGCCATTGCGCGCCGCATCGGCAATGATGCCGTTGATCAGCCGAATCGCGGGCGCATCATCGGCTGTATCGAGCAGATCCTCGGCGGTCGGCAGGTTACCGGCCAGCATGTCCAGTTCGTCACCGAGGCCGAGCGACCCTGCGGCAGCAGCAGCGGCTTGGCCGTCCATCGCGTAGCGATCGGACAGCAGCCGGTCGAAATCCTCGCTCTTGGTGAAGGTAACATCGAAAGGCCGCGCCAGATGCCGACGCAGCTCGAGCAAAACCTTGGGGTCGCTCCCCTCGCGCATCGCCACCGAGAAATGCCCGGGTTCGACCGAATTGAGCACGACGCCAAACTTCCGGGCGAAGGCATAGGGGATGCCGACGATTGCTTCCGGCAATGGCATCGCCTCGGGCAAGGCGATGATCGGATCACCGACGATCTCGTCGGAATTTAGACTTTTGGGGTTCATTTCGGTGCTCCGTCAAGCCGGACGGCCGTGCTTGATTGGCGCATGATGGGCACGCCGATGCGCGGATCCTCAATGCTGCCTGGCCCGGGTGCAGGCGGCAGCGGAGGTTCGGCACCCAGATAATCCCGAACGAGCTGATCGATCGTTGGCTCGCGCGTGGGATCCTGCAAGCCCTGCTGCATGCGCAGATAGCCGTAACGCTGTTCGGCGACCTTGCGGCTGTCCTCTGGCGTGCGCAGTATCGTCGGGCGAATGAAGACGATCAGGTTCGTCTTGGTCCGGCTTTTCGCCTTTGACCGGAACAGCGCCCCGAGGCCGGGGATATCTCCCAGCAACGGCACCTTCTCGATCGTGCGCCGTTCATTATCGTCGAGCAAACCGCCGATGACAGCAATCTGGCCGTCATCGACCGTCAGCGTTGTTTCAATCTCGCGCTTATTGAGGATGAGGTCGCTATTATCCTGCGATACCGGCCCGGCAATCGAGCTGACCTGCTGGCGCAGGAACAGTTTGATCGCGCCACTGCTGTTGACCTGCGGGCGCACTTCAAGCTCGATGCCGACATTTTCGCGTTGCACCGTGCGGAAGGCATTGTCGAAATTCTGGCTGAGTGCCTGGCCCGTGGTGATCGGGATTTCCTGACCGACCAGGATGCGTGCCGGCGTATTATCCAGCACCACAACATGCGGCGATTGCAGCAGATTGGACGTCGTGTCTGATTTTACCGCGTTAATGATTGCGCCGAAAATCCCGTCTCGCCCCAGATTGGCGGCAAATCCGCCAAACCCGCCCGACGACCCCAGGATCGATCCGATCGCTGACTGTGCGAGCGAATCGCTGATGCCACTATTCGTGCTCGTCACGGTTGTTGTGCCGTTCACGGTAGTGGTCGTGGTGTTCAGGCGTCGCGCGCCGATCGCACCTGCCACCGTCAACAAATTGGGAGCGGTGTTCGAAAAAGTGGTGGTGCCGAAAGGAATGTTGCTGCCGCCCAAGCTGCCGAGCAGCAGCTGCACGCCGAGCCGGTTGGCAGTGGCATCCGAAACTTCAGCGACGATCGCCTCGACAAGCACCTGTTCGCGCCGCGTGTCGAGCTGCCGCACGACCTCGGCAAGTTGCCGCTGCACTTCGGGCGGCGCTGCAATGACGATCGCATTGGCACCAGCAAATCGTGTGACGACAGCAGCGGTGCGGCCACCATCCGAAATCGCGGCGGGTTGCTGATTGCCGCTGCCGCCCTGCTGGACGGGTTGGGCCTGTTGCGGCGGCTGAGAGTTGCGCTGGTTGCCGCCGCCATTGCCATTTGTGCTCAAGCTCGATTGCGACAGCTGAGTCTGTTGCGGCAATTCGGTCGGCTGCTGGCCGACCAGCTGTTGGAGCACGGGAAGGAGTTGGCCCGCATCGGCATTCTGCAGGAACAGCACTTTGATTTCGGTGCCGAGCGCCGCCCGACGATCAAGATCTTGCGCCACTTCGGCGAGCCGCGCGACGGCAGGGCTGTCACCCCGGATCGCCACGGCATTTGAGCTGGTGACGGGTACTACCGATACGCTCTGCCCGCCCTGCGCCGCAGCAGGGACAAGCGCCTGAAGCGCGGTCGCAATTTCTCGCGCGCTCGCATTTTTGAGCGCCACGACTCGAGTCGATGAGCCATCAGTGTCGATCCGACGAATGACTTCGCGCACCCGGCGAACATTATCGCCATAATCGACCACAACGATCGAGTTACCCGAGCGATTGGCCGTAACTGATCCCTGTGCGCTCACGAGGGGGCGGACCGTTTCCACCGCCGATGCCGCGTCAATGGCGCGCAGGCGGATGATTTCTGTCACGAAGCTGTTGCGCGACGAGGTGGCAGAGCCCCCTACCCGACCTGGCTGCGACGATGCGTTGTCGATTGGCTGAACGCGAAAGGCACCACCCGACGTTGGCACCGCAACAAGCCCGTTGGCGCGCAGCGTGGACAGGAAGATCTCGAAATATTCGGACCGGCTGAGCGCGCGATCCGTAACGACCGTTACCTTGCCCTGCACGCGACTATCGATGATGAAGGTGCGGCCAGTGACTTTGGCAGCATCAGCGATGAAGGCGCGGATATCGGCATCGCGCACATTGAGCGTGGTCTGCGCGCCCAGAGGCGCTGCGACGGCGAGCGCGACGGCGGCGGAAGAGGCAATAAAGCGTTTCATTGGCCAGCCAGCGTAATCGTCAGCGGCAGCACTTCGGCACCACGCTCAACAGTGATCGAGAGCGCCCCACCCTTGGCGAACTGACCCGCCAGCAGATCGATGTCGCCTGCGCCGCTTATCGCACGGCCACCTAATTGAGTCACGACATCCCCTTCTTTAAGCCCAACTTGCCTGAATATTGTACCCGAACCCTGCGGCCTGACCGTCAGCCCGGTAACCTTCCCACTATCCACCCGCGGGATGAAGCCGATTTCTGCCCTTAGCCGTGTCAGCGTTACCGGCTGCCCGCCAGTCGCGGCGGACGGCGGCGCACTCAGCACACCGTTCGAATCCATCGTCGCAGCCGATGAGGCTGAGGCGCCACCCGATTGATCGATAAACAGGTCCTCATCAACGCCACCGCGCGTTAGCGTAACATGATCAAACGACACTGATTTCAGTGTCACCCCGGGCATGATTTCAGCGCCTACGGAAAAGCTCGCCTGTACACCGTCCGGCGTCGCAATAATTGCTGACCCGCGACTGGTTGCACCATCGAGCCGAATACCGAACAGCGTCAGCGATAAGGGAGTGACCGTTGCAGCCGTTGGTGCCGACGGGGCGGTCGCATCGAGGCGGAAAAACGGATCAAAACTGCGCAGCACGTCAGCCGATACCGTGGCCGACACGGAGCTGTTCGCGCGCCAATTGCCAAGCGGGCCTACTGGCGTGACGACCGACCAGATCAACCGCGCGACCTGCACCGCGAGCAACGCCAGCAGCGCGAGTTCGAGCGCGCCGTATATGGTTCGCTGCGGCAGCATCTCGATGAGCCTGCGGGCCCGTGCATTAACTTCCAGCCGCATCAGCAAGATTCCCCCCGCGCGCCTCTGCTAGGCGGGCTATGTTACAGTTCAACGTCTTATTGATGAACAAAAAGGGACAATATGATGATGTTCGTCGCCTTATGCCATGTCGGCATTGATCGGGCTGGAAAACAGGGTGTCCGTTTGGCAGAGTGACATGGTGACCGGTATCCGCCCTTTCCCCGCCGCAGAGCCCGTGTTTCAGCGTGGCTCGGGCTTACCAGCCGCGCCGGTACTAACGCGGATCGCCCAGCATAGCGGGGTTCAAAAAGTGCCCAGCCCCAAGCTGACATTGTTCCTGAAACGGGGCTTTCTGTCGGCGGATCTGTGTGCGCGCCTGATTGATCGGATCGATGCGCAGCGCCGCCCTTCAACCCTGTCCGATCCGAATGGCGACGACAGTTTTCGGACCAGCGAAACTTGCGATTTCTTACCCGGCGATCCGCTGGGCCAGATTGTCGATAGCGCGGTCTGCGATTTCATGGACATCGACCCGATATATGGCGAGCCACTCCAGGGACAGCGTTACGCGGTTGGGCAGCAGTTCAAGGATCATACCGATTATTTTGAACCGCTTGGCCTGGACTACGAAAAATTCTGCAGCGTGGCCGGCCAGCGGACATGGACCGCGATGATTTATCTCAACGAACCGATCGCCGGAGGCGCGACCCGTTTCAAGGCGATCGACAAGATCGTCAAACCCGAAACCGGCAAATTGCTAATGTGGAACAACCGCCAGGATGACGGCCAGCCCAACCCGCTGACCATCCACCAAGGCATGAAGGTGCGCGCCGGCACCAAATATGTGCTGACCAAATGGTTTCGCGAACGGCCTTGGGGCTGACGAACGACCAATGAAAAAACCCCGGCGGCCAGGCCACCGGGGTTTTTTCTGTCAGTTAAGTCCGGATCAGAGCTTCGCGCTGACCGAGAGCTGCACGATGCGGCCAACACGGTAACGGTTGATGAAGATCTCATTGCCGTTGGGGAAACGCTGAAACTCGCGATAACCCGTTCCAGTCAAGTTGCGGCCTTCAAGCTTGATCTCGAATTCAGCTGGACCGAATTTCACACCCTGGCGAGCAACGACATCGAAGCGGAAGCCTGGCCGCTCGATAATGTCGGGCAGGAACCCAACGCCGCTCAGATTGCCCGGACCACGGTTAGTAATCCGTTCGCTGGCATAATTTGCCAGGAATGTGAGCTGCGAGAGTGACGCCTTGTCTTCGATACCGATCTGGCCGTTGACGATATGATCGGACTGGCCGGTAAGTGCCGCCCCGTCGCGGAACAATTGGACGGCTGGCCGCATGGCCGTGCTGCCAATCCCGCCACCTACGTCCGGCACCAGCTCGTTATTCGCGTTAATCGACGACTGGGTATAGGTGTAGTTGGCGCTCAAGATCAGACGACGGGTCGCAAAGAACGGGGAGTCGAGGAAATCGAGGTTGAAATATTTGATCGCCTCAATTTCACCACCGTAAAGACGCGCGCTCGGTACGTAGGAAAAGCCGGTCTGTAGTCGTGCGTCGGGCGAGGGACGGAAACCGACCTGTTCGATCGGCCGGGTAATGTCCTTATAGAAGCCCGAAATCGTGATCCGTTGCTCACGGGCATAGAACCACTCATAGCGCAGTTCGTAATTGGTGAGTTCGGAGTCCCGCAGGTTCGGGTTACCGAAATACAAGCGATCGCTTTCGAAATCCTGGAACTGTTGAGCGGCAAGTTCGCGGAACTGCGGACGGGCGATCGTCTTCGAGAAGTTGCCGCGCACTTGCATGTCACGCGCGAAGTTCCAGGTCAGCGTTACGGCTGGCAGGAAATAATCATTGTTCAACCGCGTTGGAGTCACGCCATCGCTTGGCGTGACTCGCTGCTGTGCAGTTTCGTAGCGAACGCCCGCAATTGCGCGGACACCGTCAAAAAACTCTGCCTCACCCTGCACATAGCCCGCATGAACGCGCAGCTGAGCATTATAGGACGAAGACCCCGCCGCACCGCCAGTAAAGCGCAAGCGAACGCAGCCTGGCCCAATGCCGTCGTTGATCGTCGGGCAGGCGTTGAAGAGGACGTCATTAGCTAGCAACAGATCGGGACGGAAAAAGCTGAACGGCGATGGCAGCGAGCTGCCGCTGCCGCGGTTGGTTTCATACACAAACGGCAGGCGCGATGAATCGCGTTCCGCGTCGCTGAAAAAATAACCAGCCGAAATCGTCGCCGGGCGGCTGAACGGCAGTTTGTACGATGCGTCAGCCTGGGCGCTGTAGAGATTTTCGTTCAGATCACTGAAGGTGATCGTCGCAAACGGGCCAAACGCATTGGTCGCCTGGAACGCGCCCACTGGGTTGCCAGCAAGATCGGTGCCTGCATTTGGCGTGAACAGATAATCGAACTGACGCTCGTACGGAGAAACGCGCTTCGAATTGGCGTAGGCACCGCGAACATCAAATGACAGATCGCCGAATTTGAACTCGCCAACTGCCTGGGTTTCGAACAACTGCCGTTCGAACCAGCTGGTGTTCTGGGTGAAGCGCGGCTGACCCTGGCTGTTGTTGAAGATCGTCGCGGTCGAACCACGCGCCTGCTTGTCGGTGTCGTGGATATAGACGTTGGTGAAGCGCAGCTTGTGATCGCCAAATTCAAGGCCAAGACCGATCAGCGCGTTCACCACGACGCGATTGTCAGTGATGATCGTGTTGAAATCCTGCCGCGCAACGCCGGTCAGGTCGATGGCGTCCTGCTGCGTTGTCTGACGGGTACGAAAACCGTTCGACAGGCTAGCCGAACCAACAATACCAAGCCGTGTCGAACCAATATCCTTGGTGTGGCCGAAGCTGACTTCACCCGACCAGTTCGCCGGAATATTGGTATTCTGCTGCAGAAGCGATGTCTGCGCGCCGGAAAGCTGCGCGACCTGCTCGGTTGGGATCAGACCACCGGTTTGACCAATATTGGTGATGAAAGCCGGCACACGGCGTGTGCCATCATCAAAACCGAACACGTCACGGCTGCCGCCATCATAAACAAAGCCGAACTGCCCGGTCGAAACCGAATCATACGCAACCGAACCGCCGACGGTCAGGAAGCTTTCCTTTGGCACGGCTTTGGTCGTCAGGTTGATCACGCCGCCGCCGAATTCGCCCGGATAATTGGCCGAATAGCTCTTCTGGATCAGCGCCGATCCAACGATCGAGGTCGGAAAAATGTCAAGCGGCACCGAACGGCGCAGCGGCTCGGGTGATGGCAGCGGCGACCCATTCAGCAGCGCTGACGAATAGCGATCGCCCAGGCCCCGAACATAGACCTGGCCATTGCCGACCACCGACAGACCGGCAACACGCGACAGCGCACCAGCGATGTCGCCTTCACCCGTGCGGGCGATGTCCGCTTCGGACAGGACCGAGAGGACCTGCGGCGTTGCACGGACGGTGTTAGGGATATTGCGGCCGACGACTACGATGTCCTGCGCATTGGCTTCGTCGAAACCGGGCGAGGATACTTCGATCTCTTCAACCGGTGCTTCGGCTTCTGCCGGATCAGCGGGTGCAGGCGTCTGGGCGGGGGGGGGCGTCTGCTGTGGCGCGGACTGCGCAAGCGCGGCTGGCGAGACCAGCTGCGTGGTTAACAGAAGAAGCGTACCAAGGGCGAAGCGCTCTCTCATGGCCGAATATCCCAATCAAGTTTCGGTAACAAAAAGCCGGGGTGGGCGATCACGACCACCCCGGCATCTCAAAAGGCGAACCAGGTCGCCCGCTCAGGCCTCAGCGGCCTTGGCAGCCGAAATAGACCGAGTTGAACACCGGCGGGCCCTGATCCTGCAGTGCAGGGTTAGCCGCACGAACCGTGGTGCGGTCAGCCGCTGAAACCTGGGTCGCCGTGATGTTCACGCAAGCCACGCCAGCAGGCGTCTGGACGATGCCGTTGACGAAGGTGCCGTCGGCACCACCGCGCAAGCGGATCGACGCTGGCGGGTTCTGGCTGGCTGCGCGCGTAATGAACGTAAAGTTCGCATAGCGTGCCCAGCTGCGTGGCAGCAGATCTTCAGCACCGTTCGATTCGATTTCGGTCGCGAACGAGTCAGCGGTTGCGCCGCTGCTCTTCTGCGCTGCAATCAGGAACTGAGCGAGGCCGCGATAGCCATTGTCGATGTCAAAACCATCGTCGTCTGCACCGGTGATGGCGAGGAAGCGAAGATTGACCGTACCACCGAAAATTTCGATGCCGTCGTCAGCAGAGTTATGGCTCTGGACGTTGCTGATCGTCGTGCCGCTGCCAACGCCGCCGAGCGTCAAACCCTGCAGTTCGTTGCCTTCGCTGATCGCGATGCCGCTATAGTTGATCTGAACGAACTGAATGGTTCCGCTATTGTCGTTGAGCGTTGGGCCGCCATAGTTACGACCGGTAACACCTTCGATAGCGTTTTCGCAGGTCGTGCTCGTTCCACCAGCATCGTTTGGACCAGTGCCGGTGCGGCAAACGCCCGTCGGCGCGCGCCCAAGGATGATCACGCCACCCCATAGGCCCTGCGAAGAATCGGAAACGCCGTTCGCAGCAAGGTTCTGCTGTGCGGTGAAGATGATTGGCGCAGTGGAAGTCCCAACGGCATTGATGCGTGCACCGCGGTTGATCAGAAGCAGATCGTTCGATGCCTCGCTCGAGTCAGCCGCGATAACGACGCCAGCAGCGATCGTCAGCGTTGGGCCGGTTGACGTACTGGTCGAACCGGCATCGACACCCACTTCGGTCTGGCCACGCAGGCGGTACACAACGCCCGTGATCCGCGGGAGCGTGAGATCGGTGGTGATCAGCGTTGGCAGGCGACAGATACGGAAGGACGAGACCAAGCCATCATTGGTCGTGCCGGTTGGGCACACTGCGGTCGCGCCGCCGGTGCCCGCAGGTGCTGCGCCAACGCAAAGGCGGGGAGCGGTGCCGCCGAAACTTGCCGCACCTGAGTCGCAAGTCCAACCCTGGAACGCCGTATCACCCGAACCGTTGACCGCGCCGACATAATTGGCGGTAACGAAGAACGACGTGCCGGTTGGGTTCAGCGTGGTTGGGTTGAAGCCCGGTGCTGCTGCAGCAGCACCCTGGGGCAGAATGCCGTTCAGGGGCGCAAAGCCGCTTGGGACGTTGTTCGTGCCGGCATTCACCAGAGCGAGTTGTTCGTCAGCCGTAATCGGGGTCGTCGCACCGCCGCCTGCGGTCGATGCGAACTGCGCTGCCGTGATTGGCGCAAGCGTCGCGGTTGGCGACGGGGTTGGCGCTGGTGCAGGTGCTGGTGCGCTGATCACAAGGGTGCCCGGGCCGGGTGAGGCAACGCTGGTGGCGCCGTCGCAGCCAGCAAGAGCCGCGCTTGCGCAGCTGGTCAAAAGGATGAGGCTAACGCGTTTGAAGCTGGCCATAAAATCTCCGATCCGGTTTTTTCCGGGTTGCTGAACTGGGCTGGCGCCCCGACCGACTCGGATGTTCCCCCTGTCGGCCTCGGTCGTGGCGGTAAGCCGGGGGCATGACGGGAGGATGCTGTTTCAGAGACAAATACGTGACTTTAAAATGACAATTATGTGTCGTTGCATTTTTACCGACATGAAAAATCAATTAGTTAGTGGTGATTTTATGACCTTGCCGTCCTTCATCACCATCGCCACGTCCCGAATTGCGTCAATCTTCTGTTCAGGATTTCCTTTGATCGCAACAATATCGGCCAACATGCCGGGCGCGATCGATCCAAGCCTCTCCGCAATGCCGAGAACGCCGGCATTGCCTGATGTTGCCGCCATCAGCGCCGCGGCTGGTGGCATACCGCCAGCGATCATCAGCACCAGCTCGCGCGCATTGTCACCGTGGGTAAAGACCCCGGTATCCCCGCCGACACACATCTTCACCCCCGATTTGAGGGCCAGCGCAAAGCTCCGTTTCTTCGCGATGACGGCCGGGGGCTCCGGCGCGGCACCGTTCCATCCGCGATAGCGTTCGATCGCATCGGTTGCGGCCAGCGTCGGGCAGAATGCCACGCCCCGCGCTTTCATCAGGTCGAAAACCTCTGCCGTGCCGTCATTGCCGTGCTCGATTGAGTCGACCCCGGCCAGCGTCGCGCGGCGCATCCCCTCCGGCGTGCTGGCATGTGCCGCCACGGTGCGACCGGCATCATGTGCTGCCTCCACCACCGCGCGCATCTCGGCAATTGAGAAGGTCGGTCGACTGGGTTCGCCGGACGCCCAGCGATAATCGGCATAGAGCTTAATCACATCGGCGCCATTCCCGACCTGCCGACGGGCGGCGATCACCAGAGCATTACCATCAGCTTCCTCAGCCCCTTGCGGCATATCAACGCCGGGTTCGAACCCCTTGGGTCCATAGCTCCCTGTCGCGACCAGCGCGCGGGTGGCGATCAGCATCCGGGGGCCTGTCATGATGCCCTGGGCAATCGCGGCCTTCAGCCCGACATCGGCATAACCAGCGCCTTCGGTGCCGAGATCGCGAACGGTGGTAAACCCAGCTAACAGTGTTGCGTGCGCATTCACTCCGGCACGCAGTGTCCGCAGCGCCAGCGGTTCTTTCAACACCTGATCATTCCAGGATGTTTCGTCATAGGGATGAAGGAACAAATGGACATGTGCGTCGATCAGCCCTGGCAGCAACGTCGTACCCGGCAACGCCATCGTTTCGGCATCGACCGGCGCTTCGACATCTGGTCCGACGCTGACGATGCGGGTGCCGCGTACCAGAACGCGCCATCCCTTGTGCACCAGCCCGTCGCGGCCATCGAACACCGCATCAGGCACGATTAGCGTCGTGCGCGTTGCGGCAGTGTCGTCGATGGGCGCACGTTGCGCTTCCGCTGCAGCAGGGATCACTAACGACGCGATCGACAGCGCAACCGTCATCATTCCGATTTTCATCATCGCCTGCTCCATTGCCCCACACCCCAATACCCGATGATGGACGAATGCAGCGGCACTACAAGCAAAAGGCCGGCCAGGACGATCGCCCCGGCAGGCCTTTGATATGGTGGGCGCGGCAGGGATTGAACCTGCGACCCCACCCGTGTGAAGGGTGTGCTCTACCACTGAGCTACGCGCCCGATCCGAAGCGCCCGGTTGCGGGCTGGAACAGGAAGGGCGGCAGTTGCCCGCCGCCCTCAAGCCGTGCCTTTAGCATGCGACCGATGCTTGTCCAGCCCCGGCCAATGGTCATGCTCCAGCGGAAATCAGTTTACCGCGTCTTTCAGGCCCTTGCCGGCCTTGAACTTGGGCTGCGACGACGCCTTGATCGTCATAGGCTCGCCAGTCCGCGGGTTGCGTCCGGTCGATGCCTTGCGCTTGCTGACCGAAAATGTGCCAAAGCCAACCAGGCGGACTTCATCACCCTTGGTCAGCGCACCCGAAATGGCGTCGAATACGGCCTCAACGGCCTTGCTTGCATCACCCTTGCTCAAGCCCGACGCATCCGCGACCGAACCAATCAGTTCTTGCTTGTTCATTCCTGGGAACCCCCGTTTCTACGATTGCGATCTTAGGCATTTCAATCAACCACGGCGTAGCCGAACGCCCTTTTAAGGCGGGTCCGCTAGCGGCTGTCAAAACAAATCCGTCACAATTCCGCCAAAAAAGCCGAAACTGTAACGAATTGGCCGTCCTTGTTAATAGATGCAGCTGGTTGCTTCGGTCCGTCGCATCAGTGGTGCACTTCACCGCCAACTGGAGGGACGCCCACGGGGGGTAGAGCCGCGAGTTCATCGGCATCGCTCCAGTCGATTGCCGTCAACGGCTCGGTCAGGGCGAGTCGTAATGCCTCATCGACATGGCGGATCGGGATGATCTTGAGCCCCTCGCGGATGTTGGCGGGGATTTCCGCCAGATCCTTCTCATTTTCTTCCGGGATCAACACGGTGGTGATGCCACCGCGCATTGCAGCGAGCAGCTTTTCCTTCAGGCCCCCGATTGGCAGAACGCGGCCGCGCAGGGTCACTTCACCTGTCATCGCTACATCGCGGCGCACCGGAACCCCGGTGAGCGTCGAGACGATCGACGTGACCAGGCCGATACCGGCCGACGGGCCGTCCTTTGGCACTGCACCCTCGGGCAGATGGACGTGGATGTCCTTGCGGGCGAAAATACTCGGCTTGATGCCATAGCTGGGCGCCCGGGCCTTGACGAAGCTCATCGCCGCTTCGACCGATTCCTTCATCACATCGCCAAGCTTGCCGGTCGTACGCACCAGGCCCTTGCCCTGCACGGTGACGCTTTCGATCGTCAGCAATTCGCCGCCAACTTCGGTCCAGGCAAGGCCGGTCACCGCCCCAATCTGATGCTCTTCCTCTCCCATGCCGAAGCGGTATTTCTGGACGCCCGCGAAATCGGCGAGGTTGTCCGCGGTGATCACCACGCTCGTCATCTTGCCCTCAAGGATGCGGCGAAGCGCCTTGCGCGCCAGCCGGGCGATCTCGCGCTCCAACGTGCGTACGCCCGCCTCCCGCGTGTAATAGCGGATCAGCGCGCGCAACCCGTCATTGGCGAGCTCGAATTCGCCCGCCTTCAGGCCGTGGGCCTCAATCTGCTTGGCGATCAGATGCCGTTCGGCGATCTCGACCTTTTCGTCTTCGGTATACCCCTCGAGCCGGATGATTTCCATTCGATCGAGCAGAGGTTGCGGCAAATTCAGGGTGTTGGCTGTGGTTACGAACATTACGTCTGAAAGATCGATGTCGATCTCCAGATAATGATCCTGAAATTTCGAATTCTGCTCAGGATCAAGCACTTCGAGCAGGGCAGAAGCCGGATCACCGCGGAAATCCTGGCCAAGCTTGTCGATCTCGTCGAGCAGAAACAGCGGATTGCTCGTCCCTGCTTTGCGTAAATTGGTGACGATCTTGCCCGGCAACGAACCGATATAGGTGCGCCGATGCCCCCGGATTTCAGCTTCGTCGCGCACCCCGCCCAGCGACTGGCGCACAAATTCACGCCCGCATGCCTTGGCAATCGACTTACCAAGCGAGGTCTTACCGACACCAGGCGGGCCGACAAGGCACAGGATCGGTCCCTTCAGTTTGTTGGTTCGGGCCTGGACGGCAAGATACTCGACGATCCGATCCTTCACCTTTTCAAGGGCATAGTGATCCTCGTCGAGCACCGCCTGAGCGGCCGCGATATCCTTTTTCAGCTTGGACTTCTTGCCCCAGGGCAGGCCGAGAAGCACATCAAGATAATTGCGCACCACCGTCGCCTCGGCACTCATCGGCGCCATCGTCTTCAGTTTTTTCAGCTCGGCCGTCGCTTTGGTGCGCGCTTCCTTGGAAAGTTTGAGCGTCGCGATCTTCTGAGTCAGCTCGGCGATTTCATCGCCCTCGCCTTCCTCGCCCTCATTACCCAGCTCGCGCTGAATGGCCTTCAACTGCTCGTTGAGGTAATATTCGCGCTGAGTTTTCTCCATCTGGCGCTTCACTCGGCTGCGGATCTTTTTCTCGACCTGCAGCACGCCAAGCTCGCCCTCCATGAAGGCGAACACCATCTCCAGCCGCTTTTGCGGATCGCTTTCGATCAGTAACGATTGCTTGTCAGCCACCTTGACCTGAATGTTGGCCGC
The DNA here is from genome assembly GCF_002278865.1 of Sphingomonas sp. 28-62-11. NCBI lineage: Bacteria > Pseudomonadati > Pseudomonadota > Alphaproteobacteria > Sphingomonadales > Sphingomonadaceae > Sphingomonas > Sphingomonas sp. 28-62-11. Next base: position 48,835 of record NZ_NCGB01000007.1, read on the forward strand.
AATGGCATCCGCCAATCGAGACGGATCATCGATCTCACCCAACTGTACCGCCGTTTCGGCAGGCAGCTTGCGGTTGAGCTTGGCATAATTCTCAAACTGGTCGACGACCGACCGCATCAGCGCAGCCATCTCGACTGACACGTCCGGCGCGTCGGCATCATTGGCCGAAGCGACAGCGTCGAGCATATCGATCTCCGCCGTCAGATGGCCATCCTGCGCTGAAATATGTGACAATCTGGCGCGACGCTTGCCCTCGACAAGCACGCGGACGGTGCCATCGGGCAGTTTCAGCAGCTGGAGTACGACGGCGGTGACGCCGATTTCATAAAGATCATCGCGATCCGGATCGTCCTCGCTCGGGTCGAGCTGGGCGACGAGGAAAATTTCCTTGGTGCCGGTCATCGCGGCTTCGAGCGCGGCTACGGACTTGTCGCGGCCCACGAACAGCGGCACGATCATATTCGGGAAAACGACAATGTCGCGCAGCGGCAATACGGGATAGGTGTTGGTCATGCAGTCTCCGGCGGCGCCCGATCGGGACGCCAATTGGTTCTTATATGGTGCGTGGCGCCGCCGCATCAATCGGCTTGCGGCAGGATTTGCGTTCCTGGCGCTGACTGGCGCTGCTCCCCCGAAAAAAGGCGAACCACCGCTAACCGAGCAGACCCAGAAATCGGGGGGCATGATTGATGCTGATCAGGCCAAGCTGCATTTCGACAGCGCTGATCTGGCGATCGAGATTCTGCCAGAGCGAGAGGCGATTGCGGCGACGGCCATCTTGGCCTTCACCGCAAAGGAGCCGATTGATCGGCTCGTCATCGATCTTGATCGCAACCTGCCGGTAACGGCGATCGATATCGATGGGCACGCCTTGCCAGCCACCGCCTGGACCAATCCGCTCGGCCAACTGGTCATCCGTCTGCCGGAAACGATCGCTGCAAAACACCAGGTCAAGGCGCGCATTCGTTATGGCGGTACCCCGCATGTTGCGGTTCGGGCGCCCTGGGACGACGGGTTCGTTTGGTCGCGGACCCGAGACGGAAAGCCGTGGGTGGCGTCGACGGCCGAAGGTTATGGCTGCGATCTGTTCTGGCCGTGTCTCGATTTCCCAACCGGCGAGCCAACGCAGGTGACACTCCACATCACGGTCCCCAAGGGCCTGTCGGCGCCGTCAAACGGCGTGCTGCTCGGTACCGATAAGCACGCCGATGGCCGCACGACATGGAACTGGCGGATCAAGCGGCCCAATACCTATGCGATCGCCATTACAGTCGGCCCCTATGAGCAGGTGTCAGGCACGTATAAGAGTCGCTTCGGTAACAGCATCCCGATGAGCTACTGGTATTTGCCGGGCGAAAAGCAGCAAGCCGAAGCCTTGTTCGCAGAATTCGCCCCGACGCTGGATTTTTTCGAAAGTGTGATCGGCCCCTACCCCTTTGCCGATGAAAAAGTCGGCGTGGTCGAAACGCCGCATCTCGGCATGGAGCACCAGACGATCAACGCTTATGGCAATGGCTATGCCAAGTCGATCGACGGGTTCGACTGGCTGTTCCACCACGAATTCGCGCATGAATGGTTCGGCAACCAGGTGACCGCGGCGAACTGGGACGATTACTGGCTGCACGAAGGCTTTGGCAGCTATATGCAGCCGCTTTACGGGCAGTGGCGCGAGGGTGACGCGCGCTATGCGACAATGCTCGATGCGCAGCGCGGCAAGATCGAAAACCGCGCCCCGCTAATCTCAGGCAAAATCCGCACCGAAGAAGATGTTTATGAACAGGCCAAGGGCGGGCCCGCGAGTGACATTTACTACAAGGGCAGCTGGACGCTGCACACGCTGCGCTGGCTGATCGGCGATGCCGCCTTTCTCGAGGCAACCCGGCGGCTGGTTTATGGGCGCACCGATCCCCGACCCGGCAATTTCACCCCGCGCTTCGGATCGTCCGCCGAATTCCAGGCGATCGTCAACCAGGTGACCGGCAAGGACTATGGCTGGTTCTTCGACGTTTATCTGCGACAGGCGGCGCTGCCCGATTTGGTGTCGAACCAAGCGGGCGGCATGTTGTCGCTCGAGTGGAAAGTGCCAGGGGGCAAAGCTTTCCCGATGCCAGTCGAGGTGCGAATGGGTGACACGCTGGTCCGCGTCGATATGGCAGGCGGGCGCGGCACACTTGCGCTGCCGACCGGTGCGCATGTCGTGATTGATCCGATGGCCCGTTTACTGAGGCGGTCGACGGCGGTCGAAGCGTTGCAGGCCTATCGTCGGGGGCCAAGCGCCAATTGAAGGCCGGCGCGCTGTTGTGGCGAGCGCAAAAGTGTGTATTATTTAAATAATACACTTTCGAGGTGGTTGCATCATGCTGCCTAAGACCGACCCTGTTGGCCTGCCCGCCCTTGCCGCGATGGCGCTTGGTTTCTTCGTGTTCCTCGTCACCCTGTTTCTCGCCCGGATGCGCGCGCGGGGGCAAGCTGGCGACAGCGGCGGCAAGCGCGACAATAGCTCGATCCTATGGATCATACTGCAGGGCGTCGGGATGGGTCTTGCCGCCTTCGGGCCGATCGACGCCAGCCTTGATCCTCTGTCGCCGTCGGCGCTGGTGACGGCGGCCGTCGTGCTGGCGCTCATGCTTGGTGCGGCGATGTTGTTTGACTGGTCATCGCGGACGATGGGCCGCAACTGGGCCCTGGTCGCCCGGACGCGCGGTGATGCGGAACTCGTCACCAACGGGCCCTTCGCTTTGGTCCGCAATCCGATTTATGTCGCGCTTGCGATGTTCATGCTGGCGATGGCGATCGCCTATGGGCACAGCCGGATGCTCATCATCGCCGCCCCGGTCTATGCCATCGCCACCTGGATGCGGGTGATGCTGGAGGAAAAGGTGCTGCGCGCCGAATTCGGCCCGGCCTATGACGTCTATGCGGCGCGCGTAAAACGTTTCGTGCCGGGTCTGATCTAAAGTCCGGGGTGACGCAGGCGCATTGACCGCCTAAGCCGCCCCCATGCCAGCTTTTGCCAAGATTTGCGGTCTGTCGACGCCCCATACCGTTGATGCCGCCGTCAGCCATGGCGCGGCGCATATCGGCTTCGTTTTTTTCGCCGCCTCCCCCCGTGATCTCGCCTTTGGGCAAGCTACTGGCCTGGCGGCGCGCGTGCCCGACCATGTTGGTCGGGTCGGCGTGTTCGTCGACCCGGACGACGCCCTCATCGACGCGGCGATCAACGCCGGCAAGCTGACCGCATTGCAGCTTCACAAGGCGGCACCCGCGCGCGCTGCCGCGCTGCGGTCTCGCACTGGGCTCGAGATCTGGGCGGCGGTCGCCGTTCGCGCTCGCACCGATCTCGACGCTGCGCGCAGTTTTGATGGGGCGGCAGACCGCATCCTTTATGATGCCAAAACGCCCGAAGGATCAGCAATGCCTGGCGGCATGGGGGTGCGGTTCGATTGGGCGCTGCTCGATGGTTTTCGCCACCCGCTGCCCTGGGCCCTGTCGGGTGGGCTTGATGCTACCAATGTGGGCGAGGCGATCCACCGTACCCGCGCCGAACTCGTCGATGTCTCATCGGGTGTCGAATCCGCGCCCGGCATCAAGGATATGGACAAGATCGCCGCGTTCCTTAAAGCCTGTGCCGCATCATGAACGCCCCCCTTTCCCCCGCCCCAAACTCCTTCCGCGCACAGCCAGACGATCGCGGTCATTTTGGCCAGTTCGGCGGGCGCTATGTCGCTGAGACGCTGATGCCGCTCGTGCTCGAACTGGAGGCGGAGTATAACCGCGCCAAGGCCGATCCAGCGTTCCACGCGCAGTTCGACGACCTGCTCGAACATTATGTCGGCCGCCCGAGCCCGCTTTATTTCGCTGAGCGGCTCACCGAGGAACTGCGCAAAGGTGCTGCCGAGGGGATGGGTGCAGAGGTTTGGTTCAAGCGCGACGAGCTCAATCACACTGGCGCGCACAAGATCAATAATTGCATCGGCCAGATCCTGCTCGCGATCCGCATGGGAAAGACGCGGATTATCGCCGAGACGGGCGCTGGCCAGCACGGCGTGGCGACCGCGACCGTCTGCGCACGCTTCGGGCTGCCCTGCGTCATCTATATGGGCGCACGCGATATCGAGCGGCAGCAGCCCAATGTGTTCCGCATGAAGCTGCTCGGCGCTGAAGTCCGCCCCGTCACCAGCGGCGCGGCGACGCTCAAGGACGCGATGAACGAGGGGCTGCGCGACTGGGTCGCGAATGTCCATGACACTTTCTACATCATCGGCACGGCGGCTGGCCCCCACCCCTATCCCGAGCTCGTCCGCGATTTCCAAAGCGTAATCGGCAAGGAGGCACGCGCGCAGATGCTGTCGCGCGTCGGTCGCCTGCCCGATGTGCTTGTCGCCGCGATCGGTGGCGGATCGAACGCAATCGGGTTGTTCCACCCGTTTCTCGACGATGCCGAGGTGAAGATGCTCGGCGTCGAAGCGGCAGGCCACGGCCTCGACAAGGAACACGCGGCCAGCCTCGCGGGCGGGTCGCCTGGGGTGCTCCACGGCAACAAGACCTATCTGCTGCAGGACGAAGACGGCCAGATCACCGAGGCGCACTCAATCTCGGCCGGGCTCGATTATCCCGGCATCGGGCCTGAGCACGCCTGGCTGCGCGACATCGGCCGCGTGGACTATACCAGCGCGACCGACATCGAAGCGCTCGACGCGTTCCAGCTGCTCTGCCGGACCGAAGGCATCATTCCCGCGCTTGAACCGAGCCACGCGATTGCAGCCGTCGCCAAGCTCGCGCCAACGATGCGGCAGGACCAGATCATCCTGGCGAACCTGTGCGGGCGCGGCGACAAGGACATTTTTACTGTAGCTGAGGCGTTAGGGGTAGAACTGTAATGGACAATTCAACGATCATATTATTGACATTATTATTTCTAGTTGTGCTTATTCCTGTATTGATTTGGGTTTTCACAAGCCCCGAAGCCCCAGCGTCATACGGTGATAATGCGAGAAGGACGATCGAATACATAATTGCTTTGATAACCGTCTTGTTTGTCTTGGATTGCGCCAGCGACATCCCGCTGCGTTCCGATTTTGTGGCGCTGATCGTTGGCGTTACGTACCTGATAATTGCAGTCGATTGGTTGATGTTAGCCCCGGACGGGCGTCGAGCGGCCTTATGAGTCGACTCGCCGATAGTTTCGGCGCTGTCGCTGCTCAGCAGCGCGCGGCGCTCGTGACTTTCGTTACTGCGGGCGATGGCCCTACACCGGCCATCCTCGACGCCCTCGTCGCGGGCGGCGCGGACGTCATCGAGCTCGGCATGCCGTTCACCGATCCGATGGCCGATGGCCCCGCGATTCAGGCTGCGAACCTGCGCAGCCTCGCGGCCGGCACGACCACTGCTGATATCCTCAATATCGCTACCGATTTCCGCGCGCGGCACCCCAGCGTCCCCCTCGTTCTCATGGGCTATGCCAATCCGATGCTGCGGCGAGGCCCTGATTGGTTCGCCAACCAATGTGCAAAAGCAGGCGTCGATGGGGTAATCTGCGTCGATCTGCCACCCGAGGAAGACGATGGCCTCGGCCCAGAACTCCGCGCAGCGGGGGTCGACTTCATCCGTCTCGCCACCCCGACCACCGATGCCGCGCGGCTGCCCGCCGTGCTCGATGGGGCAAGCGGATTCCTTTATTATGTATCGGTCGCCGGGATCACCGGGCTGCAGCAGGCTGCCCAGACTTCGATCGAGGATGCGGTCGCTCGATTGAAGGCCGCGACCGATATCCCGGTCGCGGTCGGCTTTGGCGTCCGTACCCCTGAACAGGCTGAGGCAATCGCTCGTGTTGCCGACGGGGTCGTCGTTGGCTCGGCGATCGTCGAAATCATCGCCGAACACGGAAATGATGCGCCCGCGCATGTGACGCGCTATATCACCTCGCTCGCCACCGCGATCCGTTCTGCAAGAAAGATACCCGCATGACCTGGCTCAGCAATGTCCGCAACGCACTGTCGTTCGTCGTCGCCAAGAAGGAAACGCCCGACAATCTTTGGCACAAGTGCAAGGGCTGCGGGCAGCTGATCTTCGTCAAGGAGCTGGAGGATAACCTCCATGTCTGCCCGAGCTGCGATCATCACGAGCGGATCGGCGCGCGAACCCGGTTCGATTATACGTTCGATGCCGAAAGCTACACGGTGTTGCCCCCACCGCGCGTGCAGGAAGATCCGCTGAAATTCCGCGATACCAAGCGCTATGCCGATCGGATCAAAGCAGCGCGGACGGCAACGGGTGAAGGCGATGCGCTCACCAATGCGCGCGGACTGATCGGCGGGCGCAAGGCCGTCGTCGGTGTGCAGGATTTCGCCTTCATGGGCGGATCGATGGGGCTTGCCGTGGGCGAGGCATTCGTCGCTGGCGTGCAGGCGGCAATTGCCGATCAATGCCCGTACATCATCTTCACCGCTTCGGGCGGCGCGCGGATGCAGGAAGGTATCCTCTCGCTGATGCAGATGCCGCGCAGCACCGTGGCCATCCAGATGCTCCATGACGCCGGGCTGCCCTATATTGTCGTGCTCACCGATCCCACCTCAGGCGGCGTGATGGCGGCCTATGCGATGCTGGGTGACGTGCAGATCGCCGAGCCCAAGGCAACCTTGGCCTTCACTGGCCGTCGCGTGATCGAAAACACGATCCGCGAGAAGCTGCCTGATGATTTCCAGACATCGGAATACCTCCTCGCCCATGGCATGATCGACATGGTCAAACCGCGCAAGGAATTGCCCGAAACGCTCGCGCAGTTGATCGAGTTTCTCGGCGTGAAACAGGCGGCGTAACCTTCGGCACGCCAGAATCTGGGGCCGATCATGGCCGATAACGCGGTTTCCTCCTCGCCCGCCGTGCAGGCGCAGCTCGATCGACTATGGGCGCTTTCACCGGGTGCCGATATCCTTGGCCTCGAACGCATCACCGCGCTGCTCGATCGCATCGGTAACCCTCATCGAGAGTTACCCCCCGTGCTCCATGTTGCCGGTACCAACGGCAAAGGATCGACCTGCGCCTTTCTGCGCGCGGCGATCGAAGCGGCGGGGCTCAGCTGCCATGTCTACACAAGTCCCCATCTGGTCCGGTTCAACGAGCGGATCAGGATCGCCGGACGCTTGATCGAAGATGACGCGCTGGCGGCATTGCTGGCCGATGTGCTCGATGCGGCCGGTGATGTCGGCGCGAGCTTCTTCGAAGTAACCACTGCAGCCGCGTTCCTCGCCTTTTCCCGCGCGCCGGCGGATGCCTGTGTGATCGAGGTTGGGCTGGGCGGCAGGCTTGATGCCACCAACGTCATCACCGCGCCCATCGTCACGGGAATCGCGCAACTCGGCATCGATCATCAAAGTTTCCTCGGCGACACGATCGAGCAAATCGCGGGCGAAAAGGCGGGAATCGCCAAGCCGGCTGTGTCGCTTATCACGATGCGTTATCCACCGCATGTCGCGCAACGTGTCATCGCTGTTGCTGAACGGGCGGGTGCGCCGATCAGCAGGCTTGGCACCGATTGGCAGCTCCAGATCGGGCAAGGGCTGCGCTACGAAGATGGCCATGGCGTGATAGAGACCGGCCTGCCCCGCATGGCCGGTCCACACCAACCTGAAAATCTGGGGCTGGCGATCGCGATGCTTCGGCATCAGTCTGCGCTGACCATCCCGCCAAGCGCGTATCGTGCCGCAGCCGAATGGGCCGAATGGCCGGCGCGGATGCAGCGCCTTAGCGCAGGGCCGCTGGTCAGCCGGTTACCCGATGGCAGTGAGTTATGGCTCGATGGCGGGCACAATCCGGCGGCGGCCACCGCCGTCAGTGCCGCGCTTGAAGCCCGAGCGGCGGGTCGGCCTGTGCACCTGATTTTGGGCATGTTGGCGAACAAGGATGCGCGCGGGTTGATCCTGCCCTTCGCACGCTTTGCCCGGTCGTTGCAGGCCGTGCCGGTGCCGGATCACGCGCATCATGTGCCAGAAGCGCTGGCGGCGGCGGCGCTGTCGCTCGGGTTACGTGCGGCCGCGGCCGATGGCGTGCCACTCGCGCTCGACGCTATTGCCACGCGAGCAGACCCTGCCAATCCGCCTGTCGTGTTGATCCTCGGATCGCTCTATCTGGCCGGTGGGGTGCTATCGATGAATGGTCAGATACCAAGCTAGTTATTGAGATTGACTTGCAATAGCGACACTGGAATAGTGCGGGTTCCTGATCGGAGCCCGCCTATGACCGCCCATCCCGCCCCCGCGACTCTCCTCACCCAGCCGCTGCCGCATCCGCTGCCCGAAAACGACAATAGCCGACTGTTCCTGCTGTCCGTCCGGCGGCTCGGGGCACACGGGCTGGGTGATGCGCATATCGCCAATCACTTCATCACCGCCTTCGGCCCCGGCTTTCGTCGCCCCCTGATCCTGATGCGGGTGATGATGAGCGAACTCGCGGCGACGGCATGCACGCCGATCACGATTGCACCCTGTTGCTGCCGGCGAATGACCGCATCGGAGGCGACCCTGGTCGAGATCATGCGCCGGCTCGATCACCAGCCCATGGTCGCCCACGCCCTCCTCGCCGATCTGCTCGGCAACCGCCGCGTTGATGGGGTGCTGGCAACGATGGCGCTTGTCGGGTCTGCGTTTGCCGATGCAGGACGATGGATCAGGTAGCGTTGCGTTCACCGTCGGGCGTTGGTTCGGTCCCGGCATCGCCGATCGCTTGATCGACCAGGCCCGTCCGGATCATCCACCAGAACAGGAACACGCCGGGCAAGGCGACAATCGTGGTGATCCAGTAGAAGGTGACATAGCCGAAGCTCTCGACCATCGCACCCGCCGTGGTTGCAGTCAGCAGCCGCCCAACGATGCTCGATGCGGCCGAAATCAGGGCATATTGCGAAGCCGTGTACCGCAAATCGCACAAGGCGGCGAAATAGGCGACGACGGTCACCCCGCCGATGCCGCTGGCGAAATTCTCAAACCCAATCGCGGCGGCCAGCCCCCAATTGCTATGCCCCGCCCCCGCCAGCACGGCGAAGCTCGCATTGGACACCGCCATCAGAATCAGGCTCCAAAGCACCGATTGCTTCATGCCGATCCGCGCATAGATCGCCCCGCCGACGAAGATGCCGATCAAATAGGCCCAGAACCCGACGCCGACGTCGTAGATCGCGATCTCATCATTGGTGAAACCCAGATCGTTCAGCAGCAGCCGCAGGACGATCTGCCCGAGCGTATCGCCAATCTTGTGGATCAGGATGAACAGAAGAACGATGATCGCGCCATTGCGCTGGAAGAATTCGGTGAAGGGGCCGATGATCGATGTGATCAGTTCGGACATGCCCCGCTTTGCCGTCGGTTCGCGGTGGCGCTTGGGTTCGCCAAGCACCAACCCGGTGATCATCGCGGGCAAGGCAAAGGCGGCGCACGCGAGATAGGCGCCTTCCCACCCCACCCGCGATGCCAGCACAAGCGCAAGCGCGCCGGCCGAAACCGATCCGATCCGCCAGCCATATTGAGTCATCCCCGAACCGACACCGAGCTGGTAGGGTTCGAGCTGTTCGATCCGGTACGCGTCGATGACGATGTCAAAGGTCGCGCCCGCCAGCCCCACCAGGATCGCCGCGAGCACCGTCGCACCAATGTCACTCGTCGGGTCGACCAGCGCCAGGTTGGCGACCGCCGCCATCACCAGCACGCCCGCCAGCAAAAGCCACGACACGCGCTGTCCCAGATGCCCGATCAGCGGCAGGCGAACACCGTCCACGACCCAGGCCCAAAGCGGTTTCAGGTTGTACACCAGGAACGCCAGGGTGAACGCCGTGATGGTCTTCTTGTCGATGCCATCTTGCGCCAGCCTGCTCGTCAGCGTCGCCCCGATCATGGCGTAAGGGAAACCCGATGACACGCCGAGGAAGAATGCGGCGAGCGGTGCCTTTTCGACATAGGGCCTGACCCCGGACAACCAGTCTCGCTGCGCCTCCACCGTCATCGACCCCTTGCTCCCCACGCCATTCGGGGCGACACTAACCGGAAAACAGGAGAAGGACAGCCATGAACGTGCATGCACCGCACGGGTTGCGACCGACCGAGGGGCAGCTGGCGCTGGCGGCGATTCTGGCGAACGGGGGGACGCGGTCGAGCGCGGGGATCACGCATGTCGATGCCGCCGCCTATACATCGCCCGAACGCCATGCGGCAGAACAGGCGCATATCTTCGCGAAGCATCCGCTCGTCATCGCGCCGTCGGCGTTGCTGCCTGATGCCAATATGGCCGTGCCGCATGATGGGTTCGGCAAGCCACTGCTCGTCACGCGGGATAAGAACGGCACCGCCCATGTCTTCATGAACGTCTGCCGCCACCGGGGCACGCGGCTGGTGGAAGGCGGCGAGCCCGTCTGCGCGCCGCGCCTGATCTGCCCCTATCATGCCTGGAGCTATGCGCTCGACGGCGCCCTGACGGGCATGCCGCGCCCGGAAACCTTTCCGGGGCTCGACAAGGCAGATTTCGGGTTGAAACCCTTACCGACAGTTGAAGCGGGCGGGTTGATCTGGTTCGCGTTCGACGACGCCGCCGATTTCAGCGAAGCCCGAGCCCTCGGCGAGGATTTCGAGGCGTTCGATCTGCCCGGCCAATATCTGTTCCGCCGCAAGACGCACCGGGTGGCGGCGAACTGGAAGCTCATCATGGACGCGTTTCTGGAGAGCTATCACGTCCAGCGACTGCATTCGGGCACGATCGGGCCGTTCTTCAAAGACGGGGTGACGACCGGCGACCAAATTGGCCCGCATCAGCGGTCTGCCGTTGGTCGTGAGGCTGATCTGGTGGCCGCCGCGGGGAGCGACTGGCCGCAATTGCGGGCCGCGATTACCTATACCTATCAGATGTTTCCCGGCACCGTCCTGATCGTCAGCCCCGATTACATGAACCTGATGGTGATGATGCCGCAAAGCGAAGGCGAAGTGCTGGTCGAGGATTTCATGCTGATCCCCGCGGCCCCCGCGACCGACAAGGCGCGCAATCACTGGGAGCGGAGCTGGGCGCTGCTGGATGGCCAGGTGTTCGCGGGCGAGGATTTCCGTGCAGCTGAACTTGGCCAGCAGGGGCTGGCGTCAGGGGCAATTGACCGGGTGACCCTTGGCACGCTCGAAACCGGCATCCGGCATTTTCATGATGCGGTCGAATCGAGGTTGAACGGATGCGGCTGATCTTGTGGCTGGCGCTCGCGGCACTCGCGATTCCCACCCGGGCTACCGCCCAGGACGCGCAGCAGCGGATCGAATGGAACCGCCCCTTCGCGCCCTTCAATATCGTCGACAATGTCCATTATGTCGGCACCAAAGGCCTGTCGGCGTTCCTGATTACGGGCCCGAACGGCCATATTCTGATTGATGGCGGACTGCCCGAAAGTGCCCCGTTGATAGCCGCCAATGTCAAGGCGCTCGGTTTCCGGCTGCAGGATGTGAAATATCTGCTGATCAATCACACCCATTTCGATCACGCCGGCGGGCTCGCTGAACTTAAGCGACTGACCGGGGCCAAAGTGATTGCGACCGCTGCTCAGCAGGCCGATCTTGAAAGCGGCAAAACGATCGGCAGGCCCAGCCTTGCCCCGTTTCCGCCGGTGCGGGTCGATCGGATTGTCCATAATGGCGATCTGCTCGTACTTGGGCCGATCACATTGCTGGCCATTGCGAGCCCCGGCCATACCCGCGGCGGCGTTTCATGGTTGCTCGTCAACACCGGTCTCCGCGTGATGTTTGCCACCAGCCTGACGGTGGCCGGCCAGAACCTTGTGAATGATCCCGTCTATCCGCGCGCCGCCGCCGATTTTCGAAAAACCTTTGCGAGATTACGGGCGCAAAAGGCGGATGTTTTTGTCAATTTTCATCCCGACTTCTTCAATCTCGCTGAAAAGCGAGCGGCACAGCGAGGCGGGAAAGCCAATGCCTTTATCGATCCCGGCGAGCTCCAGCGCCAGATCGACAGTGCCGAAGTAGCGTTTCAACAAGAACTCGCACGCCAGGAGACTACCAGGAAGGCACCCTGAGCAGTTTAAACAATTCTGATCAGGCGGCAGTTCTGAATAGCGTGAAGCCGGGCGGCAGGCGTTTTGGGGTCGTACCGGTCCGGACGGCCTCAATCGCTGCAATCGCCAACGCCAGATCGCGCTGGGTATAGGGCTTGCCCAGGCAACCATCGGCCAGCGCCTCGGCTTCGGCGGGGCATTGGCCTGTCACGAACAGCACCGCAATTCCCGCTTTGGCCGCTGCTTTTGCAACGTCAATACCGCTGCCATCTGCCAGGCTGATATCAGCCAGCACCAGATCGATCGCCGAACCGCCATTGATCAGCGCTACGGCTTCTTCGACCCGATCGAGCGTCGCGACGACCTCAAATCCCTCGTCCCGCAGGAAATACTCATTCTCGAACGCCACCAGCGGCTCATCCTCAACGATGAGGAGCCGGTGGAACAATCGTTTCTTGCGCGCGAACAAAGCCACAACACACCCCCGGCGGCACAGCGCCCCGTGACGGTGCCCTAGCCAATGGACAACGCCCCTGTCCGCATTTTTTTGCAGCACGGGTGCAAATTGCCTGTATCAGCAACGCCATGCCCCCAACCAAGCCCGAAACACCACCCGCCACTGACGCGCGCGACGGCAATCGCATCGCCAAACTGCTTGCCCGTGCCGGAATCGCGTCACGCCGAGAAATCGAACGCATGATTGCCGATGGCCGAATCGCGATTGACGGCAAGGTGATCGACACGCCTGCCACGATCCTGCAATCGCTGCGCGGGGTAACGGTTGATGGCAACCCGGTGCAGGCGCCCGCCCCCGCACGGCTGTTCCTGTATCACAAGCCGAGCGGTCTGCTGGTTACCGAGCGTGACCCCGCCGGGCGACCGACCATCTATGACAAATTGCCGAGCGATTTGCCTCGCTTGGTCCCCGTCGGGCGGCTCGATCTGAATACCGAGGGTTTGTTGCTGCTCACCACCGATGGCGAGTTGAAGCGCCAGCTCGAATTGCCCTCGACCGGGGTCGAGCGCGCCTACCGCGCCCGCGCCTATGGCACCGTCAGCCAGGCGCAGCTCGAGGATCTGATCCACGGCGTAGAGATAGAGGGTGTGCGCTACGGCGCGATCAACGCCAATCTCGAACGCCGGACGGGTGCCAATGTATGGATCGAAATGATCCTGACTGAGGGCAAGAACCGCGAAGTGCGCCGGGTGCTCGAATTTCTGGGGCTGAAGGTCTCTCGCCTCATCCGCACCCGCTATGGCCCGTTCCTCCTCGGCGATCTCGCGCCCGGTGAGATTGGCGAGGTTCGCCAGCATGACGTCGTCGCGTTCCGTCGTGATCCCACCCGCAACCCACCGCCAGAGCATGCCAAAGCGCCGCCCCCTCGCAGCCGGGGCGATCGCACGGCTGCGCCTGCCCGCACCGATCGCCCGGTCCGTGCGCCCAAGCCTGGCCCCGACGCCGCCGAACCCCGCAAGGCGCCGCGCGTGGTGGCTGCGATCAAGCCCAAGCGCTTCTATGATGCCAAGGAAAAGGGTGGTGTGACGCCGGTCAAGCCAACGCGCGCACCCGTCCGCAACGAAACCAGTTCCCGCGCCCGCCGCACCGCGACCGATCCGCGCCGCAAGGACGCTGCACGCGACGGCGGCTTCATCGATAAACCGCGGGCTCCAACGCCGGGCAGTCGACCGGCGCGCGCATCAAAGCCAGGCGGCACGGGCAAACCCCGCCCGCCCCGGACGAGGCGCTAGGCCATGAGGATTATTGCCGGGCAGTGGCGCGGGCGGACGATCGTCGCGCCAAAAGGTGACGCCACCCGTCCCACCGCCGATCGGACTCGCGAGGGGCTGTTTTCGATGCTGATCAGCCGGATCGGCAGTTTCGAAGGGCTGGCGGTGGCCGATCTGTTCGCTGGATCGGGGGCGCTGGGGCTGGAGGCACTCTCTCGCGGGGCGGCATCCTGCCTGTTCGTCGAGAATGATCGTGCCGCCATCGATGCACTGCGCGGCAACCTTGCAAAGCTTGGCGCGACGGCGGATGTGCGGGCACTGTCGGTGCTGTCGCTGGGCCAAGCCACTAACCCGCTCGATGTGGTGATGATGGACCCGCCGTACGGATCAGGCGCTGGGTCAGTGGCGATCGACAAGCTGGCGCGGCTCGGCTGGATCGGTCCCGCGACCTGGGTGAGTGTCGAAACGGCGTTCAACGAGCCGGTCGAGGTCGCCGGGTTCGAGATCGATGCCGAGCGCAATTACGGCAAGGCGCGGATTAGCCTCCTTCGTCAGATGGCGGGCTGACGCCGCACCAGCATGAGCCCCCCTAGGCTCAGCGCTGCTGCCACCACCAGATACGCCCCAACCAGCGCCAGCCCACCGCGCGCCGCTAGCGCCTGCGCGATGATCGGCGCGAGTGCCCCGCCGATGATGCCGCCCAGATTGAAGGTCAGCGAAACGCCAGTGTAGCGCACCCCCGCCCCGAACAGCGACGGCAGCCATGCGCCAAGCGGACCATAGGCGAAGCCCATCACGAACAGCGCGAACGATAGCCACGCCCAGACGATCACGAGTGAAGCCGCCCCGAGCATCGGCCCCATTGTCAATCCGGCAAGAACCGCGCCCGCAAAACCCCAGCGCAGCATCGCGGGTGTGCCGAACCGGTCGGATAACGTGCACGACAGAATGATGCCCGCGGCAAGGAACGGGATCGCCAGCAGCTCGACGATCAGAAACGATTGGCGAGAATGGCCGAGCGTCGTGGTGCCATATCCCAGTGCAAAGGCGGTCGCGATGTAGAACAGCGCAAAGCACGCGATGACGCCGAACGTCCCGGCAATCGTGCTGCGCAGATCATGCTTTAGCAACTGGGCGATCGGCACCTTTGGCAGCGCGCCTCGCGCTGCCTCGGCGGCAAAGGCGGGTGTCTCGGCGAGCTTGAGGCGAACCCAGAGCCCGACGAACACCAGCGCGGCGCTTGCCAGAAACGGCAGCCGCCAACCCCAGGCGCGGAAACTCGCGTCACTCATCGTCAGGCCGAGGATCAGGAAAAAACCGTTGGCGGCGATGAAGCCGATTGGCGCGCCGAGGGGCGGGAACATCCCGAACCGCCCTGCCCAACCCGGCGGTGCATTCTCCACCGCCAGCAGCGAAGCGCCGCCCCATTCGCCGCCCAGCCCCAGCCCCTGTCCGAACCGCAACAGGCATAGAATCAGCGGGGCCGCCCAGCCGATCTGCGCATAGGTCGGCAGAAACGCGATCAGCACGGTCGATCCGCCCATCAGCAGTAGCGACGCGACCAAGGTCGATTTGCGCCCGACCCGATCGCCGAAATGCCCGAAAACGGCCGCACCGACCGGACGGGCGATAAAGGCCAGGCCGAAGCTGGCATAGGAGAGGAGCAATTGCGCCGCCGCGTCCTCCGCCGGAAAAAACAGCGGCCCAAACACTAATGCAGCGGCGGTGGCGTAAATATAGAAATCGTAGAACTCTATCGACGTGCCGACCAAGCTGGCGGTGAGGACACGGCGGTGCGCGATGAGCGGGTTGGTCGAGGGTGTAACGGTCATCCGCCCCTCATAGCCCGCCTGCTCGGCTTGTCGACGCGCCCCGAGCCCGGATCAGGCGGTGCCGGCCATTCGAAGCGCCGTCAGGAACAGCCAATACAACCCTCCCGCCAGCGCCATCACCGCAGGCAGGGTCAAAACCCAGGCCAGCGCCATGTTGCGAATCGTTGCGCCCTGCAATCCGGCCCCACTCGCCACCGTGGCACCTGCAACGCCGCTCGACAGGATATGGGTGGTCGACACCGGCAGCCCAAAGCGATCGGCGAGCAGGATCGTCATTGCGGCCATCAATTCAGCGGCGCCGCCCATGCCATAGGTCATGTGGGTCTTGCCGATCTTCTCGCCCACCGTCACCACGATGCGCTTCCAGCCGACCATCGTGCCGAGCCCGAGCGCAATCGCCACCGCAATCTTCACCCAGGTCGGGATGAAGCGTGTGCTACCCTCCAGTTCGTGCTGGAAATCGCTGATTGCCGCGCGATCGGCCTCGTTGAACGTGGACGCCGCCGATTTGTCCTTCAGCGCCAGTTTTGATGCATCGAGCGCCAGATACATGTCGTTTCGCAGTGGCGATGTCACCGCTGAGGGAACATTGGCAAGCGAACCATAGGTCGAAAGCTGTGCGCCAATATCGCGCGATACCGTGCCGATCGCTGCATAGACAACGGGGTCGCTGGCCGATTTGGTCTTGAGCGCGCTGGCCAGCACATCCCGCGCGGTGATGATGTTGACGGTCGCTGCGCCCGCCTTGGCGGCGAAGACATTGGCGGCACTGTCGGCGTGTTGCACAAAAGCGGGGGTCGCATCGGCCGGTACGCCACGGTTCAGCGCATAGGCGGTGGGGGCGCAGCCGATCAGGATCAGCATGATCAGGCCCATGCCCTTTTGCCCGTCATTGCCGCCATGCGCGAACGACACGGCGGTGCAGGTGAAGATCAGCAAGCCGCGGATGCCCGGCGGCGGCGGTTCATTGGCGGCGGGCTTGGCGTAAAGCTTTGGGTTGCGCAGGATCTGCTTCATGATGAGTAGCAGCGCCATCGCCCCGAAAAAGCCAATGATTGGCGCAATGGCGAGGCCGTAAAGCACTTCCTGCGCTTTCGCCCAATTGACGCCCGATGTGCCACCGGCACCGTTCGACAGCAATTGATTGGCAAGCCCAACACCCAGAATCGACCCGATCAGGGCATGGCTCGACGAGTTGGGCAAGCCGACATACCAGGTGGCCAGGTTCCACAGGATCGCCGCGAGCAGTAGCGCGAAGATCATCGCAAAACCCGCTGCATTGCCGACGTTCAGGATGAGTTCGACCGGCAACAGGGTTACGATTGAAAAGGCGACTGCCCCGCTCGACAGCAGCACCCCAAGTAGATTGAAAAAGCCTGACCAAACGACCGCGAGTTGGGCGGGCATCGAGTTGGTGTAGATCACCGTGGCGACGGCATTCGCGGTATCGTGAAAGCCATTCACGAATTCGAAGCCGAGCGCGATCAGCAATGCCAGTGCCAGCAGGATGACTGTCGCTATCGCCAGCGTTTCGCCAACCGCTGCGGTCTCATTCGCGATGCTGACCCCGGCATAGATCAGCCCACCCAGGATCGTCAGCGCAAAGACGATGCGCGCAATGGGATTGGCGGGGGCATCGAGCGCTGGGCGATCGGGATCGGCGTCACCCAAAGGCGCGCTGTCGGCAAGGGTTGTGGCCATAATTCCCAGTGACGTTAGTCTGTGTCAGTTGGATGACAGCGCTGGACGATTGCAGCGATTGTAACGGCAAGCGTTGCTTCAGCCCGCCAGCACTGCGGCCATGGCCGGCATCACTGCCTGCAACCCCTTAACCGGGCGGATCATCACGCGAAAGCTGGTGATCTTGTCGGCTTCGTTCCAATGGATGATGTCAACGCCGTTTACCTGAATACCGTCCAGATCAAGCTGAAATTCGAGCACCGCCGACGACGCGCCGATCCATTCCTCGACATAACAAAAGCTCGGCACGCCAAGCACTTTTTGCGCCGCGGTCAGATATTTGATCGTGATCTCCTTGCCCAGCTGCGGGGTGTGCACGGCGGGCGACTGGAACACGCAATCATCCGCGATCAGATCATCGAGGCCGCTGGGATCGCGCGCGTCCATCAGTGCGTGCCAATGGTCGATTGCTGCTGCCATCACCTGTTTCCCCGTATACCAACAAGCAACACTTATCATCGCGGGTTGCCAGCACAAGCGCGCTTGCCCGATGCGCCGCCGTTCCCTACCTGTTCACCGATGAGTCTTCCTGTCCCAGCCCCCGAACCAAGCGCCGCCGAGCCGCCCTATATTCGCGGCCTGAATGCCCCGCAGCGCGATGCCGTGCTGACGACCGAGGGGCCTGTGCTGGTGTTGGCGGGGGCTGGCACCGGCAAAACAGCAGCGCTGACGGCGCGGCTCGCGCATCTGCTTTACACGCGAAAAGCCTATCCATCCGAAATCCTGTCAGTGACCTTCACTAACAAGGCCGCGCGCGAGATGCGCCACCGGGTGCGCAATATCGTGGGCGATGTGGTGGAGGGAATGCCGTGGCTTGGCACGTTTCACGCGATCGGCGCAAAGATACTGCGGCGGCATGCCGAACTGGTCGGGCTGCAATCGAACTTCACGATTCTGGATACCGATGATCAGCTGCGGCTGCTGAAACAGCTGATTGTGGCATCCGACATCGACGAAAAACGCTGGCCGGCACGCCAGTTGGGCGGGATAATCGATGGCTGGAAGAATAAAGGACTGACGCCTGCTGATATCGATGCGGGCGAGAGCGAGGCCTATGCGAATGGGCGCGGCAAGGAGATGTACGCCGCCTATCAGGCGCGGCTGATTGCACTGAACGCCTGTGATTTCGGCGATCTGCTGCTCCATGTGCTGACGATCCTGAAGCGTGACCGTGATGTGCTGAGCCAATATCAGCAGCGGTTCCGCTACATCATGGTCGACGAATATCAGGACACGAACAGCGTCCAATATCTCTGGCTGCGGCTGCTGGCGCAGGAGCGCAAGAATATCTGCTGCGTCGGAGATGACGACCAGTCGATCTATTCGTGGCGCGGCGCGCAGGTGGAAAACATCCTGAAGTTCGAAAAGGATTTTCCGGGCGCCAAGGTGATCAAGCTCGAACAAAATTACCGCAGTACGCCGCACATTCTCGCGGCAGCAAGCGGAGTAATCGCCAATAACAGCGGTCGGCTCGGCAAGACATTGTGGACCGACGAGGCCGAGGGCGAGAAGGTCAAAGTGCTCGGCGTATGGGACGGCCCTGAAGAGGCCCGTCGCGTCGGCGAGGAAATCGAGAGCGCCCAGCGGGCCTGGAATCAGGAGGGGGGCAAATCGCTCGATCACATCGCGATTCTGGTTCGCGCGCAGCATCAGACGCGCGAGTTCGAAGACCGCTTCATCGCGATCGGGATGCCCTATCGCATCGTTGGTGGGTTTCGCTTTTACGAGCGCGCCGAAATCCGTGATGCGCTGGCTTATCTTCGCATCGTCAGCCAGCCCGCCGATGATCTGGCGTTCGAGCGGATCGTCAACGTGCCCAAGCGCGGGCTTGGCGACAAGGCCGTGCAACGTGTTCACCAGCTGGCGCGCGCCGAGGGGGTGCCGCTCAGCACCGCCGCCGCGCGCATCCTCGATACCGATGAGCTCACTCCGCAGGCACGCCGATCGCTCGGCAATTTCGTCATCGATCTCGCGCGCTGGCGGCAAATGGCGGCTGACCTGCCCCACCCTGAACTCGCCCGCCAGATCCTCGACGAAAGCGGCTACACAGCCGTCCTGCAGGCGGAAAAATCGACCGAGGCCTCGGGGCGGCTGGAAAACCTGTCGGAACTCGTCCGCGCAATGGAGGAGTATGAAACGCTCGGCGCGTTCCTCGAGCATGTCAGCCTCGTCATGGACAATGAAGCGCAGGCCGAAGACGCCAAGGTGACGATCATGACGATCCATGCCGCCAAGGGGCTGGAATACGACACCGTCTTTCTGGTCGGCTGGGAGGAAGGGCTGTTCCCATCCCAACGGGCGATCGATGAGGGCGGCAATGCCAGCCTGGAGGAAGAACGCCGGCTTGCCTATGTCGCAATCACGCGAGCGCGGCGGCGCGCCTTCATCCTCCACGCCGCCAATCGCCGCGTGTACGGGCAATGGACGTCAAGCATTCCGAGCCGCTTCGTTGGCGAACTACCCTTGGCGCATATCGAGAGCGAATCGAGCATGGCGGGCGGCGAAAGCCTGTGGCGCGCCAACTGGTCCGAACGCGCCGATCCGTTCGCCGATGTCGCGCGCGGCACCGGGCGGGGGCCGGGTTGGCAGCGCGCGGCAGCAACAGGTTCAAGCTTCGTCCGCGAACCGGCACGCGTCGTGGAAGCTCGGGCAAGCGCCGTCAGCATCGGCAACAAGGGGCGAAGTGACGTGTCGCTCGGGATGCGGGTCTTCCACCAGAAATTCGGCTATGGCGCGATTGTCGAAATCGAAGGCAACAAGCTTGAAATCGAGTTCGAAACTGCAGGGCGCAAGCGAGTGATGGATAGTTTCGTCACAATCGGCTGAAGCGCAATGTGCAGACGTTAAACTCGGTCCACAGTCATCAGCGTAACATCTTGGTATTTTGCCTCGCTGGGATCGAACAACTCGACTGGCGTGAAGGTCCGATCGATCAGCTGAATCTCGCCTAGCCCGCTCAGCCGATAGGTGCCGAGCTTGATCTCACGCGGGGGTTTTCCGTCTCGCTCCACGGCGACTGCATCGACGTGAAGTTCGTCATGCTTGGTGTAGAGAATATGCGGCGCGAGCGTCACCGTGCCGCGATTATACACCGCGGTCAAACACAGGCGGCGGACAATCGCTTCGAGGATCGTCGGGACCGGACCGGTGGGGGCGTTGTCATCGCCCTGAGTTTCGGGTTGCTTCATGGTGGGCGACATACCATTAAATGGTGCAGTGCAGCAATAGGTGACGACTCCCCATGCAACACCCGCTGATTCCCGCCCTCGATCTCCAGCCGCATCCCGAAGGGGGTTGGTACCGCGAAACCTTTCGCCAGCCCGCGCCCGATGGCGGACGCGGGCTGGCCACGTGCATCCTGTTTCTGCTCGAGGCGGGACAGCGATCGCACTGGCACCGCGTCGATGCCGCTGAGTTGTGGCTGTGGCATACGGGCAGCCCGCTGATGCTGATGATCGACCGGGAAACGCACCTGCTCGGCGGCGACGTGCTGGCAGGGCAATTGCCGCAGGCGATCGTGCCCGCCGGGGCATGGCAGGCGGCGGATGCGCACCACGGATGGGCGCTGGTGAGCTGCATCGTGACGCCGGCGTTTGACTTTGCCGGGTTCGAACTCGCCGAACCCGGCTGGTCGCCGCCCGATATTGGTTAGAACACCGATTTCGCCTCGGCTTCCTTCATCATTGCCTGCCGCACCAGCGGTACTGGCGGGCCACCATAGCTGAGGAAAGCGTCGTGGAATCCCTTCCACGCCTTCGTCCCACCCCTGCTGGCGGTCCAGTCGGCCCGCAGTTTGCGGATCATCAGCTTGCCGAGCGTGTAGTTGAGATAAGCCGGATCATAGGTGCCACGCGCCGATTGCTGGCGGGCAGTGCCTTCATCCTGGTGGCATTCCTTGATGAACAGCTCGCGTGACTGCTCCTGCGTCATTTTGCCCGAATGGAGCCGGATTGCCGACAGGAACCGACAATCGCGCAGCAGGGCGTTGGCGAGCTGGCCGATATGCGTTTCCGGGTCGCCATTGTTCAGCCCGGCTTCCCACATCATCTCCTCGGTATAATGCGCCCAGCCCTCGGCATAGGCGTAACCGACGAACAATTGTCCGAAGAGCGAGGGCGAGCGGTTGGCGTGAAGGAACTGAACGAAATGCCCTGGCATCACTTCGTGAACCGAGGTGAACAGCAGGTCCTGCTTACCGGGCACGAAGCCGTCCTGAACTTCCTTGGTCCAGCTCGGATCGGGCGGGGAGATATAATAGACCGACGGAATGCCCTTATCGAACGGTCCCGGCGGATCGATATAGGCTGAGTTCTGCCGGTTATAGGGCGGACTCTCCTCGACCAAGGCCTCCTCCGTACCGGGGATCGAGACGAGATCCTTGTCGATTACAAAGGCGCGGAGCATCGGGATCTGCCGCCGCGCTTCGGCAACCGGGCCGCCTTCAGGTTTGTTCGCGTTCATCTTGGCGGTGCACGCCTCGATCGTCGCGCCGGGTGCAAACTTGGCACAGGCTTCGGCAAAGGCATCCTGATTGCGCTTCAGATCAGCCATCCCGATCGCCTCCAGCTCCGCGAGCGGCGTGTTGACGCCCTCGGTCGCCGCCAGCATTCGCGAAAAGCGATCCGCCCCCAGCGCGAAATCCTGCGTTGCGGTGGCGCGCTGGCTCTCGAGCCAGGTGCCGATTTCGCGCATGGCCGTGGCCGCAGCCTGTGACGCGGTATCGAATTCCTTTTGCAGCGCCGGATCATTCACGCTGGCGAATGCCTTTTTGGCGTCGCCGGCATAAAAATCGGCAAAACCATTGAACCCGGCCACGCCGTAATTGACGAAGCTCAGCGGCATCGGGGTTTTCAGGTTGGCACGGATATTGGGGGCCTGCGCGGCAACGCTTTTGAAAAAGGCGATCATCGCCTTCATCCGCGTCGGCGCATCGGCATAGGGCCGCGCGATATAGACGTTGGGATCAAGCCCGCCGCCGACATAGAAAGTCGGGTTGCGGTGGGGTTGATCGGCGTCCTCCAGCCAGAACAATTTTCCTTCGGCGACCTTGACGAGATAATCGCGCTCGAACCGATCAGCATCGGAGAGTTTGGCGGCATCGAACTTGCGCGCGGCGGCAATCGTGTCGCGCAGGAAATCGCCCTGCTTTTTCAGGCCCGCGGCGCTCCAATCGGGGAGCCGCCCGTCAAATTCATGCTTGCCCTGATAGACGGCATTGGCGGGATCGAGTTCGAACCAGCCGCTGACGAACGCATCGCGGAACTTTGCCCAGTCGCCGGCCTGCGCCATCGCCGCCATCGATCCGCCCGGCACCTGCGCCACCGGGCCGCACCCGGCCAGCGCCAACAGACTGGCTGCCACCAATAATTTCATCCGCACCGGGCTGCTCCTACTTGAGTCGACTCGAATGAAGCTGGCAGGTTGTAGCGATTACCGCCAGCCCCCTGGCTATAGGCGGAACCGCCATGTTGATGATCCGTTTGGCCCGCAATTCCCTATCGGAGAACCCCAATGCCTTATGTGACGACGCGCGACGGCACCGATCTCTACGTCAAGGATTGGGGGAGTGGACGCCCCGTTATCCTTGTCCATGGCTGGCCTTTGTCGGCGGACAGCTGGGACGCGCAGGCAATGGCGCTGGCCGATGCTGGATACCGGGCGATTGCCTATGACCGGCGCGGGTTTGGACGGTCGGCGCAGCCCTGGAACGGTTACAATTACGATACTTTCAGCGACGACCTCGCCGATGTGATGGCCGCGACCGGTGCCACCGCCGATACGACGCTGGTCGGCTTCTCGATGGGCGGCGGCGAAGTCGCGCGTTACATGTCGCGGCACGGCGGCAAAGGCGTGATCAAGGCGGGGCTGATCGGATCGGTCGTGCCGTTCATGCTGCAGACTGAGGATCACCCCAATGGCGCGCCGATGGCGGTGTTCGACGGGATCAAGGCAGGCATCATCGCTGATCGCCCCGGTTTTTTCCGCGGCTTTCTGCGTAACTTCTTCGGGGTCGACACACTGCCCGATCCAGTGAGCGACGACGTCGTTGCTTGGGCCTGGCAGATTGCGATGCAGGCGAGCCTGAAGGCAACGCTCGATTGCGTCACCGCTTTCGGCACGACCGATTTCCGGGGTGATCTGCCCGCCTTCACCGTGCCGACCCTGATCGTCCATGGCACCGGCGACGGCATTGTCCCGATCGACATTTCCGCCCGCCCCGCAGCCCAGGGGATCGCGGGTGCTCAGCTGATCGAATATGAAGGCGCACCGCACGGCTTTACCGTCACCCACCGCGAACGCTTCAAGGCCGACCTGCTGGCGTTTTTGGCAGCCTGAAGATTTAACGGTCCGAAGAAAAGCTTGGGGTCAGCCTGCAATCGCTGATTGCTCCGCTGGCCCCAAGAGCATTAAAGCCGCAAGCCATGGCTGAGGCGACCCACCCCTTTCAGATAACGAATTTCCGGTTCTACTGGGCGGCGCGCTTTTCGATGACGATCGCGCAAAACGCGATGATCATCGTGATCGGCTGGCAAACCTATACCATCGCGCGCGAAACGATGAGCCCGAGTGCGGCGGCCGCCCAATTGGGGCTGATCGGGCTACTGCAATTCCTGCCGCTATTCTTCTCGACGCCGATCACCGGCTGGGTCGCCGATCGGTTCGACCGGCGCTGGATTGCCCGCGCGACCATAGCGCTGCAGGTACTGTGTGCGCTGGTGCTCGCGATCGTCACCTATCGCGGCAATATGACGCTGCCGGTGCTGTTTTCGGTGGCGGTGGCGCTGGGATTCTGTCGAGCCTTTGCCGGTCCTGCCTTTGGCGCGCTTGCTCCCAATCTGGTGCCGCGCGCGATTTTGCCGACCGCCATCGCCCTCAGCTCAATCTCTTGGCAGGTCGGCACGATCATCGGCCCCGCGCTCGGTGGCGTTGCCTATGCAGCCGCGCCCTATGCCGCTTACGCGCTGGCGACGACACTGTTCGTCGTGGCGCTTGGCTGCCTGATGATGATTGGCCATGTTCCCCGCACCGTCATCCCCGGCAAGGCGCATCCACTCCGTCAAATTGCAGAGGGGCTTGCTTATGTCGGGCAGAACAAGCTCGTGTTCGGTACGATTACGCTCGATCTGTTCGCGGTGTTCCTCGCCGGCACCACCGCGCTACTGCCCATCTATGCGCATGACATTTTGAAGGTCGGTCCCATCGGGTTGAGCCTGCTGGCTTCGGCACCAGCGGTCGGCGCGTCGATCACCGCGATCTTTTTCTCCTTCCGCCCGATCAAGACCAATGTCGGTCCCAAGATGCTGTGGGCGGTGATGATTTATGGCACCGCGACGATCATTTTCGGTGTTTCTCAGATCATGGCGCTTAGCATGATCGCACTCGCGATTGCGGGGGCGGCGGACATGTTCTCCGTTTATATCCGCCAGTCGCTGATTCAGTTGCACACGCCCGATGACAAGCGCGGCCGCGTAGGCGCCGTCTCGCAACTCACCATTTCGGCATCGAACGAACTGGGAGAAGCCGAATCCGGCTTCCTCGCCGCCGCGCTCGGCCCGGTCGGGGCGGTGCTGGTCGGCGGCGGCGGGGCGATTGTCGTCACGATCCTGTGGACCTTCCTGTTCCCGAGTATCCGCCGCGCCCGAACGTTCGACCCGGTAGAAGACCTGCCCTATGACCTTAACACCAAGCTGGAGGCCGTCGCATGAAAGCCAACACGATCCTGGAAACCATCGGCAACACGCCGCATATCCGCGTCGCCAAGCTGTTCCCCGGCGCCGAAGTGTGGATCAAGTCCGAGCGATCGAACCCCGGTGGATCGATCAAGGACCGGATCGCGCTGGCGATGATCGAGGCCGCAGAAGCGTCGGGCGCGCTGAAGCCCGGTGGCACGATCATCGAACCGACCAGCGGCAACACCGGCGTCGGCCTTGCGATGGTCGCCGCGGTAAAGGGCTACAAGCTGGTCCTCGTCATGCCCGAAAGCATGTCGATCGAGCGGCGGCGGCTGATGCTCGCTTATGGCGCGACCTTCGATCTCACCCCGCGTGACAAGGGCATGCGCGGCGCGATCGAACGCGCGATGGCGCTGGTCGACGGCACCCCCGGCGCCTGGATGCCGCAGCAATTCGAAAACCCGGCCAATATCGATGTCCACACCCGCACGACTGCGCTCGAAATTCTGGCGGACTTCGCGGACTCGCCAATCGACGTCATCATTACCGGGGTCGGCACCGGCGGTCACATCACGGGAATTGCCGAAACACTGAAAGCCCATTGGCCCAATCTGAAGGTCTATGCGGTCGAGCCCGAAGCGTCGCCAGTCATTTCGGGTGGTGCGCCGGGTCCACATCCGATTCAAGGGATCGGTGCCGGTTTCATTCCGGCTAACCTCCATACTGCGTCGATCGACGGGACCATCAAGGTCGATGCCAATGTCGCCAAGGAAATGGCGCGGCGGGCCGCATCGGAGGAAGGAATGCTGGTCGGCATCAGTTCGGGCGCGACGCTGGCGGCGATCGGGCAGAAACTGCCCGATCTGCCCGATGACGTCCGGGTGCTCGGCTTTAACTATGACACGGGCGAGCGCTATCTCTCGGTACCCGATTTTCTGCCCGAAAGCTGAATGATGAAGATCGCCTTTACCGCGATTTAGCGGTATCATCGCCGAGTCGTGGGGGACTTTCTAGGGGGCGTTAATGCGCAAGGCGATGATCTGTGTCAGCGTGATGCTGGCCATTCTGCAGCTCTGGCCATTGGTGATGGGTAAGCAGGTTACACCGGAGCAGGTGGCCGCAACGGCTGCGCCGAGCGCGCAGGCGGCGACTTCGCGCCCTGTTAAAGTTGCTGCCTTTGTTGGCGGCAATCCAGTCAATCCAATTAAGCGCGCCAACCAAGTGCCTGTTTCACCGGGACAAGTCAGCTGTTATCGCCATTATGAAATTGCGTTCGGTGCGTGCGCGCCGTCGGATCGTGCCTGTCGCATGAAGGCCGCCGATCAATGGGACCTGTGCGAAGCGACCGGTTTCTGGGGCAACTGAACCGCGCATTCAATCGCTGGCGTGGGCTGAGCTAACACGCCATCCAGCGCCTGACCCTCGCGAATCGATCGCGGATCGGCCCAGCTAAAATCGAAAACATCACGGTCGGATCAGCCTTCGCAATTATTGCATATATGTTTCATTGCGAGACTCGGCGTAAGTGCTCGCTACGCTCTTTAGGGCAGCCTTTCAGCAACTGCTGCCGCACTTCGCTTGGTATCGAAACTAGGGTAAGGGCCGGGACCAATTTCCGACCGAGCTCGTTTTGATGCCCATGCAAGTGCTTCCGTTCAATTTTTCTGCTGCTCGAACGGCATTATTCGGTGATCCCGGTCGGCGGACATCAATCGTGCTGACGATCGTCAGTGTGCTCGCAGTGACGGTGCCGACACTCATCGTGCAGGCTTCAACTGCACCGCAAACCGCACCGCCCAGTCTGGTCGGGGGACAGCCCATTGTGCCACCCCAGCAATTGCCACCAGTCGACCCGATCGAGTTCGCCGCGATCACGCCTGACGACGCACGCAGGATCAATACCGCGGTGCCGTTTTCGGTCGGTCCCAATCCCGCCGCCAAGCCCTTTCGCCTGCAGGAGACGGGAATCGCTGCCATGCGCGCGGTCGATTGCCTGGCAACGGCGGTGCTGTACGAAGCGGGCGATGATGCGACCGGCCAGCGTGCCGTCGCGCAGGTCATCATCAACCGGGTGCGCCACCCCGCCTTCCCTAAGACGATCTGCGGCGTGGTGTTTCAGGGGGCGGAGCGCCGCACCGGTTGCCAGTTCACCTTCACCTGCGATGGGGCGCTGTTCCGCCACCGCTGGTCCGACGAGGCCTGGGTCTGCGCGCGTACCGTTGCCACCGAAGCGCTGAAAGGTCGGGTGTTCGCGAAAGTCGGCCATTCGACACATTATCATACCGATTGGGTGGTGCCCTATTGGAGCTCGAGCCTCGACAAGGTGAGTGCGGTCGGTACCCATTTGTTTTTCCGCTGGACGGGCTGGTGGGGCACGCCACCTGCATTCAACCGCCGGGTCGCGACCGACGAGCCGATCATCGCGCTACTCGCGCAATACTCGCCCGCGCATAACGCGGCGGGCGATTTTCAGGCTGCTGCGATCGATGATTTTCCGGCGGAGGCCTATGTACCGCCCGCCCCCGTGTCAGGCGATCCGAATGCCTTCCTTGCCACCGTCGATCGGCGGACTGATCCTGACAGCTTCAGGAAGCTGGCGGAGGCAAGCTGTGGCTCCCGCCCCTATTGCAAATATATGGCCTGGACCGCCCGGTTGCGGACGCCAACCGCCCTGCCGCTCGAGCCTGTTCAGGTCGCGACGATGTCGTTCAGTTATCTGCGGGATCGCGCCCGCGGGTTTGAAAAGGCGCTGTGGAGCTGCAGCCAGTTTCCACGCGCGGATCAGAACCAGTGCATGAAGGCGCAGACATTTGTCCCCGGAACAGCCGTGGTCCCGACCCTGGCTAATGCGCCCGATGCGCTTGGCGTGGCGTCGGCCGGGACAACCACGATCACCAGGGCGGCAAGCGACGATGGCAAAGCGGTGGGGCTTTTACCGCCGCCGGCGGCACTGGCCGGAAACAAGCCCAAGATAACCGGGTCATTCCAGCCAGCCACACCGACCGCGCGACCAACGGTGTCACCACCATTGACCGCGCCGCGTCCTGCACCAACTGCTAAACCATCGGCGCCTTGACGGCCCGTATGGGTTGATGGGACGTCAGGCCGCTTCGAACATCTCGGGCGATAGCGCCATCACTGCCTCTGCCCCGCCTTCGATCTTGCGACGCAGCGACCCAGTGTCTGGCAGGATCCGTTCAGCGAAATAACGCGCGGTAACGAGCTTGGCTTCGAGGAACGCGCGGTCGCCATCCGGCTTACCGTCAGCCAGCGCATGGGTGGCGGCCGTCGCCATGCGCAGCCACATCAGCCCAAGCGCGACGATCCCCATCAGGTGCATATAGCTGTGCGCCCCGGCGCCGACATTGTTCGGGTTGGCCATGCCGTTCTGCATGAACCAGACGGTCGATGCTTGAAGATCATTGGCCGAGCGTTCGAGCCGCGTGGCAAAATCGGCAAGGCTTGCATCTTCCTTTGCCACGGCAATTTCATCGGCGAGCATCTTGAACAAGGTCTGCACCGCGCGGCCGCCATTGGTCGCAAGCTTGCGGCCGACCAAATCCATCGCCTGCACGCCATTGGTGCCTTCATAAATCATCGCGATCCGGGCATCGCGGACATATTGCTCCATGCCCCATTCGGCGATGTAACCATGCCCGCCATAGACCTGCTGGGCGTTGGTGGCGATTTCATAGCCCTTGTCAGTGCCATAGCCCTTGATCACTGGCGTCAGCAGCCCGATCAGATCGTCGGCAAGCTGGCGCTCCTCTTCGGTCTGCGCGAAATGGGTGAGATCGACCTGAAGGGCGCCCCACAGGCACAATGCGCGCAACCCTTCAGTCACGGCCTTCGCATCCATCAGCATCCGGCGGACATCGGGATGAACGAACAGCGTATCCGCCTTTTCGGACGGATCGACGGCCCCGGTCAGCGCGCGGCCCTGGCGGCGATCGTGCGCGTACTGGACAGCGTTCTGGTAAGCGACCTCGGCAATGCCAAGGCCCTGCAGACCAACACCAAGCCGGGCCGCGTTCATCATGATGAACATCGCGGCGAGACCCTTCATCTCATCGCCGACCAGCCAGCCCTTCGCGCCGTCATAATTCATCACGCAGGTCGAATTGGCGTGAATGCCCATCTTGTGCTCGATCGACCCGCAGGTAACCGCGTTACGCTCGCCCAGCGATCCGTCGTCATTGACGATGAACTTGGGCACGACGAAGAGCGAAATCCCCTTCGAGCTTTCGGGGGCGCCCGGCGTCTTGGCGAGGACGAGGTGGATGATGTTCTCGGTCAGGTCATGCTCGCCCGACGAGATAAAAATCTTCGTGCCGGTGATTGACCAGCTGCCATCGGCGGCGGGTTCGGCGCGGGTGCGGATCAAGCCAAGGTCGGTGCCGCACTGTGGCTCGGTGAGGTTCATCGTGCCGCCCCATTCGCCCGACACCATTTTGGGGACATATTTGGCCTTTTGCTCCGGGCTGCCCTTCACCAGCAACGATGCGATCGCGCCATGGGTGAGGCCGGGGTACATGGCGAACGCCATATTGGCCGAATTCTTATATTCCTCGAACGCGGTCGAGACGACATGGGGCATTGCCTGCCCGCCAAATTCCTCCGGTGCGCCAAGTGTTGACCAGCCCGCTTCAACGAACTTGGCATAAGCTTCCTTGAACCCGGCGGGGGTCGTCACTGATCCGTCAGCGTGGCGCGTGCAGCCTTCCTGATCGCCCGAATGGTTGATCGGGAATAGCACTTCGGCGACGAACCTGCCGCCTTCATCGAGCACGGCATCGACGACATCGGGGGTAGCGTTCTGAAAACCCGGCAGATTTGTATAGCGATCGAGACCGACAACATGCTCGAGAATGAAGCGCGTATCGCGCACGGGCGGCGTATATTTCGGCATGATCAGTCCTTTTGGGTCTTGAGATCGGCATCGGCCCCATCTCGACCGGATTCGAGCCCCGGTTCGATAAGATCGATAAATTGTTTCAGTTCATCGATGGCGGCATCGATATCGTGCTTTTGCGCATCAAGTAGCGCTATTCTGTCGCGACAACGCGCGATGGTCACTTCACGTTGCGAGCGTCGGCCGTCGCCAATGTCGTACAGGTCAAGCAGCTCGCGAATTTCGCCCAGACTAAAACCGACACGCTTGCCGCGGAGTATCCAGGCAAGCCGCGCGCGATCACGCGCGGAATAGATGCGGACGGTGCCACGCCGCTCTGGCGCGATCAGCCCTTCATCCTCGTAGAATCGAAGCGCCCGCGCGGTAACGCCGAACTCTGTCGACAGATCGGAAATCGAAAAGCTGTGCCGGTCGGGCAGCGGCGCGATGGGTGCATAGGCGGGAAGCGTAGCCATACACAGCAAAATACTTATCGTTTACGTGAACGTCAACCTCACCCGCCAATCGCGCACAGCAATTTGCGTTTCGAATCCCGCAACGTTGACGCTTCCGAGACCGAATCGCTCAGACGTCGCACATCAAGCGCCGCAAACGATGCACGACGACCGCATAGTTTCTCACACGCCTGCGGCATTCGGCCTGGAAATACGATTCGATCGCCCTCGAATCGCGCGTCGAAGTCGCAGCCCGGCGCTCCGGCAAAGGTGATGTGCAGCGCCTCCCCCACCCGCGTAACCGTGCCCGAACCACTGCAATTCTGCTGATCGCCATAATCGACGAAAGCCCCAATGCGGTAGTTCAAGCGGTCAGGGACAACGCAGACACGGTCCGTATCGCGCGCATAGAGCCCGGTCATATCGGTATTGGCGGGATCAGCGATCACGCCTGCTGCAATCGCGGCGGTCTCCAGATCGGGCGCCGTTGTTGGGGTGGCACGCGGTGGCGCGGACGTCTCGCCCGAACAACCGCAGAGCATCAGCAGCCCACACAGGAAAATGCCTCTGGTCACCCTTTGGACATCGCAAATACGGGGTCGAGGCTATCCCCCTCGATCCGGCGATAGAAACAGCTTGCCGCGCCGGTATGGCAGGCGGGCCCAGCGGGATCGGCAATTACCCAAACCGAATCCTGGTCGCAATCGATGCGGATTTCAGCGACACGCAGGATGTTGCCCGACGTTTCGCCCTTTTTCCACAGCGCGCCGCGACTGCGCGACCAGAATGTGGCCTCACCCGTCGCCTGGGTTGCGGCCAACGCCTCGGCATTCATGTGCGCCACCATCAGGACATCGCCCGATACCCGGTCAGTCACCACAGCGGTAATCAGTCCGTCGGTATTGTATTTCGGATCGAGCAACAGCCCGGTTTCGCGTGAGTCGGCCATGCCCTTTTGTAGCGCAACCGCAGCGCTCAACCATCTTTATCGACCAATACGTCCAACCGATGATGACAAATGCGCGACAAACGCGAATGGCGTCCCTATATGACGGGCTCGGCGCAACCAGTGGACGGGCATGCTGACAACAAATCCCTTTGACGACGATCACCTGCATGAGGAATGCGGCATTTTCGGCGTATCCGGCACAGACGGTGAAGCGGCGGCCCTGGTCGCGCTTGGCCTCCACGCACTTCAGCACCGGGGGCAGGAAGCCGCTGGCGTGACGAGTTTCGACGGCCGCGAATTCCACACCCACCGGGCAATGGGCCATGTTGCCGGCAATTTCGACCGCGATGACGTGATCCGCGCGCTGACGGGAACCGTCGCCTGCGGGCATGTCCGCTATTCGACCACGGGCGAAACGGCACTGCGCAATATCCAGCCGCTTTATGCCGATCTGGCGAGCGGGGGCTTTGCGATTGCCCATAACGGCAATATCTCGAACGCGACGCGCTTGCGGCGCGAGTTGGTGCGGCGCGGTTCGATCTTTCAGTCGACGTCCGATACTGAAGTGATCATTCACCTGGTCGCGACATCCAACTACCGCACCCTGCTCGACAAGTTCATCGACGCACTGAAGCGCGTTGAAGGCGCCTATTCGCTGATCGTGATGACGCCCGAGGGCATGATCGCGTGCCGCGATCCGCTCGGGATTCGTCCACTGGTGATGGGGAGACTCGGCGATGCGATCATCTTCGCGTCGGAAACCGTAGCGCTCGACGTGGTCGGCGCGACCTTCGAACGCGCGATCGACCCGGGTGAACTGGTGATTGTGCAGGACAGCGAAGTTCGATCGATCCGCCCCTTTCCCGAGGTGCCGGCGCGCCCCTGCATCTTCGAATATGTCTATTTCTCGCGCCCCGATTCGATCACCGATGATCGATCGGTCTATTCGGTACGCAAGGCGATCGGCGCGCAACTGGCGATTGAGAGCCCGGTCGAAGTCGATCTCGTCATCCCCGTCCCTGATTCGGGGACGCCTGCGGCAATCGGCTATGCACAGGAATCGGGCATCCCGTTCGAGCTGGGTATCATCCGATCGCATTATGTTGGCCGCACCTTCATCCAGCCGGGCGACAAAGTTCGGCATCTCGGCGTAAAGCTGAAGCACAACGCCAACCGGGCGCTGATTCGGGGCAAACGCATCGTCCTGATCGACGATTCAATCGTGCGCGGCACGACCAGCCTGAAGATCGTCCAGATGATGCGCGAGGCGGGCGCCGCCGAAGTCCATATGCGGATCGCCAGCCCGCCCACTCGACACAGCTGTTTTTACGGGGTCGACACGCCCGAACGCGCGAAGCTGCTCGCGGCACAGCTCGATGTCGGCGGGATGACCGATTTCATCCATGCCGACAGTCTCGCGTTCATTTCGATCGACGGGCTGTACAAGGCGCTCGGCCAGTCGAAGCGTTCGGAAACGCAGCCCAGCCATTGCGATGCCTGCTTCACCGGCGATTACCCTACGACGCTGACCGACCAGGACGAATGCGAAACGGTCGATCAGTTCGCGATGCTCGCCGAACGGGTGATCTGACCCCCTCCCACCGACATCGTTTCAGACAATATTCGCTCCCGCCGCGATGGCCGGAGATGATCGGAGTATCGACGTGACCGACAAACCGCTTGCCAGCCAGACCGCCCTCGTCACCGGGGCGAGCCGCGGGATCGGTGCGGCCACGGCCAAGGCGCTTGCTGCAGCCGGTGCCCATGTCGTGCTGACGGCCCGCACCACCGGTGGGCTCGAGGAAGTAGAAGAGTCGATCTACAAGGCAGGCGGCACTGCCACGATCGCACCAGTGAACTTGACCGAGAATGACAGCATTGCGCGGCTTGCAACGGCACTGTCGGGGCGTTGGGGTGCGCTTGATATCCTGGTCCTGAATGCCGCAACCCTCGGGACGCTGGCAGCGGTGCCTGTGATCGACCCCAAGGATTTTGCCAAGGTGATGACGCTGAACGTCAGCGCCCAAGTGGCGTTGCTGACGGCGTTCGATCCGATGCTGCGCAAATCGGCGCATGGGCGCGTAATTGGTCTGACATCATCGGTCGCCCGCCAGCACCGTGCCTATTGGGGCGAATATGCCGCGTCCAAGGCCGCATTCGAGGCGATCCTGTGCAGTTATGGCCTTGAAGTCGCGAACATCAGCAAGATCCGCACCGCGCTGATCGATCCTGGCGCGACCCGGACCGCGATGCGCGCGCGCGCCTATCCGGGGGAAGATCCGATGTCGGTCAAAGACCCGTCCGTGGTCGGCGATTACATCGTCCGGTTGCTGACCGAGGATTTTGACACCGGGCGGTTCGATCGGATCGAAGGCTAAAGCTGCCTTCGGTTGTCTTCGGTTGACCCAGACGCAGCCGATCCCTGGGTGGATGACGGTCAGATCCTTGGCTAAGTCTGCAACACCCAGCGTTCGGTCCCCTCTAATCCCAACGCCGTCAGCTTCCCGCTATAGCAAGCGCCGGTATCAATGCCGATCCGGTCGGGCTTGAATTCGACATCCTGGGTGGGGGTGTGGCCGTGCACCACGACCACCCGGTCGCGCCTCCGTGCATCAAGAAAGGGCTGCCGTATCCAGCGCAGATCGCTGCCCACCTGCCGATCGAGCTGCACGCCGGGCCTGATCCCGGCATGCACGAAGACATAATCGCCTATCCTGATCATATCCTCGCCACGATCGATCACATCGATGTGATCGCGTGGGATGCGCTGCTTCAGGAGGTCGGCAAGATCCTGAATCGTCCCTTGATCGGCCTCTTCGCGGTTGATGCCATAGCTTTCAAGGGTTTCGTAGCCCCCCATCTTCAGCAGCTGCCGAGCCGATTTGGCGCATCCCCCAGCAGCAGCAACAAAGACTTCCTCATGATTGCCCTTGATCAGGCGCACCTGATCGCTTGATCGCAGCAAATTGCCGACAATCTCGACAACACGGGCTGAGTCCGCCCCGCGATCGATAAGGTCGCCAAGAAAAATGAGCCGGATGTCTGCATCACCGCGCGTCGCATCATCCGCCTCGATGAGATCAATCAACTGGTCGAGCAAATCCGCACGGCCATGGATATCGCCAATGGCGTAGACGCGCTTGCCTGGCTCAAGAGCCGGCACGGCCGATGTTTTACGGCCAAACCACTTGCTCAGCACGGCGGCGCGATTCGTTGTATGTGAGCCCGGATCCAATCCGGCATGATCTGTGATAAACCCATAACACCCTATCTATGGGATGGCGCGCATTCAAACAAGGAAACCAGCGGCGTCGTCAAGCGACCGCGCCCAACCTGGAAGCGTCCGATCGCGCGTTATGTGTCGGCGGCAAACTGACGCTGGGATATCGTGAACTGCCTTAACGCTCACCACGCGCTTTGCGAATTGCATACCATTTCTGCACATTGGTGTTGTGCTGTTCGAGCGTGTCGGCGAAGGCGTGCCCGCCGGTGCCATCGGCCACGAAATACAGCGCGCTCGACGGTGCGGGATCGAGCACGGCATCAATGCTCGCCCGCCCCGGATTGGCGATCGGACCAGCAGGCAAGCCCGTCATTGCATAGGTATTATAACCGTTTACGGCTTGAACTTCAGATCGCAAGATACGTCGACCGAGCGGCCGCCCTTTGGTGATGGGATAGATGATCGTCGGATCGGCCTGCAGCATCATGCCGCGCTTCAGCCGGTTCGAATAAACCGCGGCCACCGTCCGGCGTTCATTGGGCTTGCCGGTTTCTTTCTCAACGATCGAAGCGAGGATCAGCGCCTCACGCGGGGTGGAGACCGCGATGCCCGGCTTGCGATTTTCCCACGCTCGGGCGAGATATTTCAGCATCGCGCGCTGCATTCGATCGAGCACGCTTTGCCGCGTATCACCCCGCTGAAAGCTATAGCTGTCGGGCAAAACCGTGCCTTCGATTGGCGCCTCAACCGTGCCGACCAGCCCATCAGCCGCCATCAATCGGTCTTTCACCATAACCGCGGGCAATCCTTCGGGAATGGTGACGAAGCGCTGAAGCGTCTTGCCGCCCTGCAGCATCTTCAGGATATCGGCGGGGCTCAAATGGGCGGGAATGCGGTATTCGCCGGCTTTGATCGGCTCGTTCGATCCAAATATCTTGGCGAGCAGCTTGAAGCGGGCAGCTGAGGGGATCGCGCCTGTCTTTTCAAGGCGATCGGCGGTGCCCGAAAGGCTCGCACCCTCCGCCACCTCGAACGTCATATTGCGCGGTGCCGGGCCCCGCCCGCCCCAATCCTGCACTAAGAGGAAGAGACCGATAAAGGCCGCCAACACGATGAGGAGACCAAGACAACCGAGTTTGCGCATGATCCCTGACCCCTGTTTCGACCGCGTGCCCTGTCGGGGCTTACACTGCTTTCATGACCAAGCTGGCATTGGTGCCGCCGAAACCGAAGCTGTTGTTGAGAACCGCCTTCACCGACCGTTCCTTCGCCTTGTGCGGAACCAGATCGACGCCCTCGCACCCCTCACTCGGATCGTCGAGGTTGAGCGTTGGCGGCACGATCTGATCGCGCATCGCGAGAATGCAGAAAATGCTCTCTACCGCCCCCGCGCCGCCGAGCAGATGCCCGATCGCCGATTTGGTCGAGCTCATCGAGAGCGTGCCGATCGCATTGCCGAACAGGCGGCGCACGGCCCCCAGTTCGAGCTCATCGCCGAGCGGGGTCGAGGTGCCATGCGCGTTGATATAATCGATATCGCTGAGCGACAGGCCCGAGCGCTTCATTGCCTGCTGCATCGATCGGAACGCGCCGGCACCTTCGGGATGCGGTGCGGTGACGTGGTACGCATCGCCCGACATGCCGTAACCGACGATTTCGGCATAGATTTTGGCACCGCGCCCCTTGGCGTGTTCATATTCCTCAAGGCAAACGACGCCTGCCCCTTCGCCCATCACAAAACCATCGCGAGCCTTGTCATAAGGGCGGCTGCCCTTTTCGGGGGCATCGTTGAAATTGGTCGACAGCGCGCGCGCTTGCGCAAAACCTGCAATGCCGATCGGGCAGATCGCGCCTTCGGCACCGCCCGCCAGCATCACATCGGCATCATCGAGCATGATCATGCGCGCAGCATCGCCAATCGAGTGCGCGCCGGTCGAACACGCCGTCACCACCGCGTGATTCGGCCCCATCAGCCCGTATTTAATCTGCACCTGCCCCGAAATCAGGTTGATCAGCCGCCCGTGGACGAAATGCGGGGAAACGCGGCGTGGCCCTTTTTCGTGCAGCACGATCGATTCGCTGGCAATGCCAGGGAGGCCGCCAATGCCGGAACCGATCGAGCACCCTGTGCGGAGCCGCTGTTCTTCGGTCATATCGGTCAGCCCGGCATCTTCAAGCGCCTGGCCAGCAGCGTCGATGCCGAAAATGATGAACGGATCCACCTGGCGCTGGACCTTGTGGTCGACACGCTTGCCCGGATCGAACCCATAAGCATGGTCGGCAGGCTTTACCTCACAGGCATAACGGCAGGCATAATCGGTCGCGTCGAAGCGGGTAATGATCCCCGCGCCGGACTTTGCGGCCAGAATGTTGGCCCAGGCGGTCTCGACGTCCGCGCCTAGCGGGGTGACGAGTCCAAGCCCGGTGACGACAACACGGCGCATGGCAATCTCCGTTCTTCTTCAAAAACCAAAGCGGCCCCCCAACCCCGGATTACCCTGGGACGAGGAGCCGCTCAGTCGTTTCTGCCCATCGGGGCAAGCAGGGTAAACGGGCATCGCGCTTGCGCGGGGATGCCCCTGGGTGCTCAGCCCTTGTGCTCGTCGATATAGGTGATCGCATCCTTGACGGTGCCGATCTTTTCAGCCGCATCGTCGGGGATCTCAACGCCGAATTCTTCTTCGAACGCCATCACCAGTTCCACGATATCAAGGCTGTCCGCGCCCAGATCATCGATAAAGCTCGCATCTTCGGTGACCTTGTCGGTCTCGACGCCGAGATGCTCGACGACGATCTTCTTCACGCGATCGGCAGTCTCGCTCATGCTCTCTTCCCTCTCGTAGCATTAGGTGTTCGTATCTTGAACGCACCTAGAACGCGTGGCTTGCCCTTGCAAGGGGGCACCCGCGCGCCAGAATTGATGCGCGCGATCAAATCATCGCCATTCCGCCATTAACGTGGAGCGTTTGGCCCGTGACGTAGCCAGCCTCGCGGCTCGCCAGATAGACAACGGCCGCACCCACATCGGCGCCCTCGCCCATATGCCCAGCCGGAATCCGCGCGTTCAGCGCCTCCTTCTGGGCATCGGGCAGCCCATCGGTCATCGCCGATCGGATAAAGCCGGGTGCCACGCAATTGACCGTGATTCCGCGGCTTGCCAGTTCTTGCGCCAGCGCCTTTGACATGGCCGTCAGCCCGCCTTTCGACGCGGCATAATTGGCCTGGCCGGGATTGCCCGTGGTGCCGACGACGGAGGTGATCGAAATGATCCGGCCATGCCGCGCCTTCATCATTGGCCGCGCGGCGGCACGGGCAAGGCGGAATGCGGCCTCCAGGTTGACGCGGATCACTTGGTCCCATTCGTCATCTTTCATCCGCATCACCAGATTATCGCGCGTCACCCCGGCATTGTTGACGAGGATATCGAGTTTGCCGCCGAGCGCCTCAACGGCCTGCCCGACCAGCGTATCCACCGCGGTCCCATCCGAAAGGTCGCATGGCAAGGCGACATGATCCCCCCCCAGTTCCGCTTGAAAGGCCGCAAGCTTGTCCGCGTTCGATCCTGACACTGCCAGCCGCGCACCCTGAGCCGCCAACGCCTGCGCGATCGAAGACCCAATCCCCCCCGAAGCACCAGTAACCAGGGCTGTCATGCCAGTAAGGTCGAACATCAATTTCTCCTTCGCGCCTGATTAAATCGCCTTCGCCAGCGCCTCGATGTCGGCCATCGTCACGATGCTCATCGTGTTGGCGTCTTCGACGGTGCGTTTGGCCATGGGGCCGAGCACCTTGGCACCGAACTCAACATAGTCCTCAACGCCCGCGGCCTGCATCGCCAACATCGTTTCGCGCCAGCGGACCACGCCGGTCACCTGATCGACCAGCCGTGCGCGGATCTCGTCGGGTACCGTTATCGGCGCGGCGAGCACATTGGCAAAAAGCGCGACGAGCGGCGTATCTATCCGTGCGGCCTTCAGGGCGTGGAGCATCACATCGGCAGCAGGTTGCATCAACGAACAATGAAACGGCGCCGATACCGCCAGCATCATCCCGCGTTTTGCGCCCATATCCTTCGCCATCGCAACGGCGCGTTCGATCGCGCCGATATGGCCCGAGATAACGACCTGCCCCGCCGCATTATCATTGGCGACGGTACAAACTTCGCCTTGGGCGGCGGCATCGGCAATTGCTTGGGCTTGCTCGAGCGTTGCGCCGAGCAAAGCGGCCATCCCGCCAATGCCGACTGGGACTGCATTCTGCATTGCGCGGCCGCGGATCTTCAGCAGTCGCGCCGCCAAGGGCAGCGCGATTCCACCCGAGGCACAGAGCGCGGTATACTCCCCAAGCGAATGCCCGGCGACGAACTGCGCCTTTTCCGAAATGCGGACGCCACCTTCGCGTTCGAGCACCCGCAAGGTGGCGATCGCATTGGCCATGATCGCCGGCTGGGCATTTTCGGTCAGGGTCAGCTCATCGTCCGGCCCTTCCGTCATCAGTTTGAAGAGATTCTGGCCGATGGCTTCATCGACTTCCTGAAAAACTTCGCGGGCGACGGGGCTGGCATCGGCGAGCGCACGACCCATGCCGACGGCCTGGCTGCCCTGTCCGGGGAAAAGAAAAGCGCGGATGATCCTGGCTCCTGATTGCCGCTTGGAGCGGCCCCGTTAGGAGCGTCGGCACCCACTGGCAAGCTGGCAGCTTATTCCGGCGTGCGGACCAGCACCATCGTCTCGTTTGGCGCAAACATGCGGCGATGGAGTATGCCAGGCACGCGATCGCGCAAGCCAAGCCCTTCGATTAGCCCGCCAAGACGTGTCGGAGGAGAAGGATATCGCGCCACAATCTCGCCCGCAGGCGCTTGGCCGATCGGGGCAACAACCAGCCCCCCAGCCGAGGCGGGCGCATAGCGAATGTTGGCACGCCCCGCAAAATGCATGGGCAGCTTGGCCCGGCGCACCATAACCGGATCGCCGCTGATCACTTCATCCGGATGCGTTCGGCTCGCTTCGATCAGCGACTCCATTTCCCAGCGCGGATGGGCATTGCCGACGCTGAGCATCAGCAGGTTCACTGTCAGTATCCCTGTGACGATCAACCAGCGCCAGCTGCTGGCCAGCGTGCTGAGCCAAAGCGACGCCACCACCACCGCCATGATCGCGGGCAACATGAAATAGCGCGGGTTGAGGACCAGCTTTTCAGTCAGCACCGCGACCAGCACGAAACTGGCGAGCGCCATCGCCGCGAGCACGAGCAGCGGCCGCGATCGCACGACGCCAAAGCCCAACCGCATCCCGACCATCGCCGCAACGCCAGCGACCCAGAATAGCAGCCCGAAATCATCGTTGATGAACAACACCAGCACTGGATCAATCGCCGGATGGAGCAGGAAGTTGCCTTCGTGATTGGCCGCGCGGTCGATATGCGAATCATGGTTGAACGCGATCGCATAACGGCGAAGCGGATCGCCCGTCAGCGCCCATTGGAAAAGCACCTCGGCACCCAGCACCAGCGCCAGCCCGACGCCTGCCGCCAGCAGCACGCTTCGCGCGACTGGTCGACCGATCAGGAAAAGCGGTCCCATGGCAACCAGCGCCAACAGCGATGTTTCGCGGCATATGATGGCGGTGCCGAAGCACATCCCTGCCATCAGCCCTTGCCCCAGCGCCGCCCGCTCAGCCTCAGCCTCGCCCTCGCCCTTACTCTCACCCAGAAGCCAGGCGCCGCCGAGCAACAAAGCGGTTTCGAGCAGATCGACTCCAACCGTGGTCGCATTAGTGACGATGACGGGCAGCGTGGCCGCGATCAGCGCGGCAATCCAGCCGGTGCGCATCCCGCCGATTCGTACGGCGAACAGGCCGACCAGCGCCACCAGCACGCCGTACCAAAGCAGCGCCGTCGCCGCGAAAGCGGTAAAGCCGCGCCCGAACAGCCCGAGCATCGCGGCAAAACTCCACAGCAGCGGAAAGCGCGTCGTCCAATGGTTGTCGCCCGCAAAGGGCGGATCGCTCATCCATTGATCGGCGCCGGCATAATAAAGCGAATCGTCAGACGCCAAAAAGCCGGTCCAACCAATCATCACGGACAGCGCCATGACGAAAAGCACCGCCAGCAATTTTGGCAGCCAATCAAATGGCGCGCGCCCGTGCTGCGCTGATTCCGCTCGATCCATGCACGACATATAGCGGAAAAGGGTGGAAGCTTGCTTAAGCGTGCCCATTTGGCAATGTCCGACGTCATGCCGTCATTTTCTCGCCAAGCGCCAAGGAAGCTGATATGGTTAATTGCAACCATAGGGAAATGGCGATGTTCCGGATCAGCTTTTTTACGGTGCTGTTGATAATCTCCCTATCGTTGATGCCGATGAAGGCGTCAGCAAAGACTGAAAACGAAAACCCGGCGAATAGCCTGCCAGACAATTTCCATGGCAAGGTCAGCTATTTCGGCAACCATAGCGGCGAACGGGTTGGCGCGCTCAGCGGCGACTCAAACAAACCCGTTCCAGGCTGCTTGCGCGCCGATCATCGCTGTCCGATTCGGATTGGCGGCAGCCTGCAGGTCGAACTGGAATTCGACGGCAATCTTGTGCGTGGCAGCTTCCGGGGGTCAGGTGGCCTGAACGCCAGTGGCCTTATCGGCCGTCGGCTGGGGGGGCAGTGCAAATTGTTCGATCAGACCGATGGCTCGGTCTGGGCGGGCCGGTGCGACCGCGATGGTTTCGTAGGTACGGTGAAGAGCGTGCCGAATGCCCCGGCGCAGCTATCGCTCGAATTTCAAGTGGTTGGCACTAAATTCGTCGATGATGATGAACGCAATCGCCAGAAAGCGCGGGAACTGAATATCGAATACCTTCGCCGGCAGATCGCCAGCGATGACCCGATTGAAAAGCGCCTTATCGCCTTGGTAGAACTAGAGA
The DNA here is from genome assembly GCF_002278865.1 of Sphingomonas sp. 28-62-11. Classification (NCBI taxonomy): domain Bacteria; kingdom Pseudomonadati; phylum Pseudomonadota; class Alphaproteobacteria; order Sphingomonadales; family Sphingomonadaceae; genus Sphingomonas; species Sphingomonas sp. 28-62-11. Next base: position 90,270 of record NZ_NCGB01000007.1, read on the forward strand.
CTTACGGCTGGATGTCTTACGGCGTGATCCGCGAATCGATTGTACCAGACCGCCGCAATCGCCGTAATGGCAAAAAAGTTGTTGTCCACTTTGACCTTGAAGGCGGCGGGTCAGGCTACGCGGAGGCGGAGATCGATCGCGGTGCAATCAAGTATGTCGCGTTCTATTTCCCGGATCTGGGCCGCCGGAGGACGACCAGAATCCTAACGCTGCCTACCGATCAGGACGATAATGACGAAGATGACCGTCAGTCCTCGTTCGCGACACCGTAATCGCTTGCAATTCCTCGTTCGGTTCATGGTAGCTGATTGGCGCTTATATCGACCGGCCTGACCGACGTGTTATTCCTGGTACGGCGCAACACGCGGCTTGCCATTTGCCTGAAATTTGCTAGGGCCATTGCATCGCCGGGGTGAAGAGCGCGTCTCTTCGCCCCTGCTTTGTTTTTGAGACGACAGCCGGAGGGGCCCCCGCATGGTGCGGTGTGGTCAGCAATCGGCCAAGATGAAGGACAAGACATGGCTCTTTACGAGCACGTGTTCCTTGCGCGCCAGGATCTGGCACAGGCGCAGGTGGATGCACTGGCGGAAAACGCCACCAAGATCATCGAAGACAATAAGGGCAAGGTCACCAAGACCGAGTCATGGGGTCTCCGCTCGATCGCATACCGCATCGCGAAGAACCGCAAGGCGCATTATGTGATGCTCGAAATCGACGCGCCCGCGGGTGTCGTCGCCGAGCTCGAGCGCCAGACTCAGATCAACGAAGACATCATCCGCTACATGACCGTGAAGGTCGATGCGACGGAAGCCGGTCCGTCGGCGATGATGCGCAAGGGCGATCGTGACCGTGACAGCCGCCGTGGCGGTGAGCGCGGCGACCGCCCCGATCGTGGTGATCGTGATGGCCCGCGCGGCGATCGCGGTGATCGCCCCCGTCGTGACTTTGACGGCGAATAAGGAGCATATAGACAATGGCACGCCCATTTTTC
>NZ_NCGB01000056.1:0-20975 GCF_002278865.1 Sphingomonas sp. 28-62-11
GGCATCGGCGGCATGAATCGAGAGAATCTCAATTCAGCAGAAGATAAAGTCCATAGTGTCGAAGCGCTTTCTGAAGAAGCAAAATATATCATCATAAAGACGATAAATTATATGACGTCAATGGAGGGCGCTCGATCGAATATTGTATTCTCCGCAATATAGGATATTTTATTGCACTTAATGCAATCGAAAATATTATACCAGAGAGCGTTCTTCAATAATGATATAGTAGATATCGTGATAAGAGCGATATCGGCGCGCTATATGCAAATGGAGAACGTAAATGGCCACGTACAGCATCAGAGTCCTGAATAATTCAGGATTTACCAAGAACTACGTTATTTTCATGGAGCCTCCCATCGTTACGAACAAGGGTGCCAACCCGGAAGTTTACACCAATGCCTGGGTGACCTTCAGCGGTGTGCAGCCTGGTGGTGTCGATGTCGTCAATTATACCGATGAAACATCCGCCCTTTGGTCGCGCGCGACTACCGCAGTCGCCCCAGGCACGACAGTCGGCCAATACGGCACCATCCTGGTCGATACCGCGACTCAAGACAGCGTGACCTTCATTGGCAGCAGTCAGAACACCGGCTTTACAAATCTGGTGCATAGCGGCGCAATGACCGGCTCTTATGCGATCATCGCCAATTCAGATTTCGATTCATCGGCGGGCTATCTGTTTGGCTTGGCCCGTCCCGGTAATATTCCGGGCATCCCGTCACCGGTTGCGACGTTCCTCGCCGAGCCCAATGGGACGTACAACATCACGCCGGTGGAAAAATTCTACATCGCTGAAGGCGTATACACACCTGGGTCGATCATCGATGTCTCCACGGTGTCGACGGTCAGCCTTGAAATCGACTTTACATGCAAATCGCAGGTCGCGTCGGTGGTGACGCAGGCATCGAACGGGTCGTTCAGCGCCGTTTATTATTGACGTTGGGAGCGCCCGGACCACCCTCCGGGCGCTTCTGCTTCTACTCTGACGGATCAATCAAAGCCACCGGCGGACGCGCGCCTTATAGGCAACAAAAGCCGCGCCGAATTTCGCTTCGAGATAGCGCTCTTCACGGGCGATGACTTGGGTGTTGATCATGATGATCGCCACGGGCAACAGCAACAGTGAAGGCATGCTCTGGAGCAGGATGGCAACGCCGGGATAGGCAATGGCCATGCCCAGATACATCGGGTTGCGGGTGCGGGCATAAATGCCGGTATCGATCACGCCCGCCGTTGGCGTTGATGGCACTGGGTTCTCGCCGCGCTGCCGGAACAGGCCGATCGCGATGCCGATCAGGATGAATCCCGGCAGAAGAAAGGCCAGGCTCAGCCACCCTGGGATTGGTAATGTCGGCAAGCCGAGCAACCGGTCGATCACTGGCCCGATCAGCGCGACGCCGAGAAAGACCAGCGGCGGGGGAAACATCACGCCTGCGCCACGATCCACTTCGGCCATTCAGTCCCCCCTTGCAAAGACACCCCGCTCGTCTAGCGATCCGATCATCGATGCGCGAGGCATATCATGGCTGATCCTACCCCCTATATCGTGGCCGATGATACCGGCGATGTGCGCAAACATGCTCCCGCCACGCTGCGCAATCGTGAGGCGATCGCGCGGGTGTTGATGGATATGTTGCCGCCCACCGGGCTGGTGCTGGAGATCGCCAGTGGCAGCGGCGAGCATGTCGCCCATTTCGCGCGTGAACTGCCGGGGCATGATTGGCAGCCGAGCGATCCGGATCCAACCGCGCTCGCCTCAATCGCAGCGTGGAGCGAAGGGCTTGGCAATGCCCGTGCGCCGATCGCTATTGATGCGGCGTCACCTGATTGGGGTATCGAGCAGGCCGATGCGGTGCTCTGCATCAACATGGTGCATATTTCCCGCTGGCAGGCGACGTTGGGGCTGCTCGCGGGAGCTGCGCGGATTTTACCCAAGGACGGCCGCTTGATTATCTATGGCCCGTTTCGGCAGCAAGGCGTGCCGACGGCCCCCAGCAACGAGTCATTTGATCAATCGCTGCGCGCTCGGGATCCGCACTGGGGCTTGCGCGATGTCGAAAGCGTCACTGAGGCGGCGGCGAAGCATGGGCTGCGGTTCGAACGGCTGATTGAAATGCCCGCCAATAATGTGGTGCTGGTGTACCGCCACGGTGCGGTGACCGAGCGCTAAGCGATTGCCTGCATCGTTTCCTGCTTGTGGCGAACTCGTTCGCGCCAAACAATATACAGGCCACTGGCGATGATGATCGGCGCGCCGATCCAGGTGGCGGGAGTGGGCAGCACGTTGAAGATCAGCCAGCCATAAATCGTCGCCCATAACAGCGATGAGTAATCCATCGGCAGCACGACGGAGACGGGGCCGAACCGGATCGCCCCAGTCATCGCCAGCTGGGCGATTCCGCCCACCAGTCCCACCCCCATCAGCAACGCCCATGTCACGCCTTGGTGCGGCTGCCATACAAAGGCATAGATGATCCCAAGCGGTACCAGCGATAATGTCGAGAACCAGAACACCGTCGTCAACGTGGCTTCGGTCTTGGCGATGGTGCGCAGCAGGATTGAAACGCTCGCCGTTATGAATGCTCCTGCTAGCCCGCTCAGCGCACCGAGCAGGGGGAAGTGATCACCGCCCGGTTGGGCAACGATCAGCACGCCAATGAAGCCAGCGATGACCGCTCCCCAACGGTGCCAGCCGGTTGGCTCACGCAACACCAGCGCGCCGAGTATCGTCGCGAAGATCGGCATGGTGAAGCCAATCGTCGTCGATTCGGCGAGCGGCAGCATCAGAATGGCGTTGAAGCTGAATCCAATGGCCGTCAGCCCCATCACGGTCCGCAGTATATGCGCGCCAAATCGCTCGGTCTTTACCGACGCGAAGCCCGGCCCGGTGGCGAGCACCACCACCATCAGGCACGCCGCGCCGAATTGCCGAAAAAAGATGATCTCGCCGAGCCCGGCGCCACCTGTCTCGCAGAGCTTCATCAGCGCGTTCATGCCCGCGAACAGGGCCGCAGACATCAGCCGCAGCGTGACGGCGAGCAGGATGCGATCGGGGGAGGCGGTGGCCATGGCCGTCCTATGCGGATTGGCGCGGCCTGTAACAACCCTGTGCGGTCATCGCTGGGGTGACGAACCCGTAAAGTGGCGCTAATCGCTTGGCGCATGATCAAACATGCGCTCCCCGTCACCCGCGAGGCCGATTTCTCCGCCTGGTATCAATCCGTCATTACCGAGGCCGATCTGGCCGAGGAATCGGGCGTGCGCGGGTGCATGGTCATCCGGCCATGGGGCTATGGCATCTGGGAACGGATCCAGCGGCTGCTCGATGATCGCATCAAGGCGACGGGGCATGAGAATTGCTATTTCCCGCTGTTCATCCCGCTCAGCTATTTCGAAAAAGAAGCCGAACATGTCGATGGTTTTGCCAAGGAAATGGCGGTCGTCACGCACCACCGGCTGATCAGTGACGGCAAGGGCGGGCTGGTGCCTGATCCCGCCGCCAAGCTGGAGGAGCCGCTGGTCGTGCGGCCAACATCGGAAACGGTGATCGGTACCGCCTTTGCGCGCTGGGTACAGAGCTGGCGCGACCTGCCTGTGCTGATCAACCAGTGGGCCAATGTCGTGCGCTGGGAAATGCGCACCCGAATGTTCCTGCGCACCACCGAATTCCTCTGGCAGGAGGGCCACACCGCGCACGCGACCGAGGCGGAGGCGCGCGAGGAAACGTTGAAGATGCTCGAAGTCTATCGCAGCTTTGCCGAGGATTGCGTCGCGTTGCCGGTGGTCGCAGGGGAAAAGCCGGAGAATGAACGCTTCCCCGGTGCCGTAGCGACTTATTCGATCGAAGCGATGATGCAGGATGGCAAGGCGCTGCAGGCCGGCACCTCGCACTTCCTCGGCACCAATTTCTCGCAAGCGCAGAACATCCGCTTCCAAAATGCCGAGGGGCAGCTGGAGCTCGCCCAGACGACGAGCTGGGGCATGTCCACCCGGATGATCGGGGGCCTGATCATGGTCCACGGCGATGATGACGGGCTGCGCGTACCGCCGCGCGTTGCGCCATGGCAGATCGTGATCGTGCCGATGCTGCGCGATCAGCCCGAGGACGCCGAGCTGGTCACCTATTGCAAGGCACTCCAAAGCGAATTGGCGGCGCTGTCGGCCTTTGGTGAGCCGGTGCGGGCGCTGCTCGATCTGAAGCCGGCCAAGGCCGCCGGCAAGCGCTGGGGCTGGGTGAAGAAGGGCGCCCCCATCATCGTTGAGGTCGGCGGCCGCGACATGGCGGGGGGCAATGTTTCCGTGATCCGTCGGACCGCGCTTTACCGTGCGGACGGCAAGCTTGACAGCGCCGTGATCGCGCGGGATGAATTTGTAAGCAATGCGGCAGCAATGCTCGGCGCGGTGCAGGACGCGCTGTTCGCCGATGCCAAGGCGCGGCTCGATGCGAATATCGCCCGCGACGTCACCGATTTCGCGGGGTTGGAGCGCGCCTTTGCGGATTCGGTGAAGAACCCCGGCTTTGTTGAAGTGCAATGGGCCAAGCCCACCGGCGAAGCGCTGGAGAAGGTGGTTGAGCGGCTGAAGGCGTTGAAACTCACCCTACGCAACGTGCCGATGGATGTGGCGCCCGCAGATGGCATCTGCGTTTTCACCGGCGCACCGGCGGTGGAGCGGGTGCTGGTGGGGCGGTCTTATTAGAGGCGGAGAGCGTTGATCGCGCAACGGCTAGCAACCTTACGCACGTCGCCTTTCTCGTCACCCCGGGCTTGACCCTGGGTCCCGCTTCTACAGCGGTCAAGAATTAGCGGGACCCCGGATCAAGTCTGGGGTGACGTGTCGGTTTTTGGATCTGGCTGGAGCCAAGCAACGCAACCCCGCGCCGATTAGTCATACGGTTTGATCCAATGGTTCTCGCGAAACCATTTGGTGACGACATATTTCACGCCTTTCACGACTGGCATGCCCTCATGCAGCGTCAGCTGGTTGGGGCTGCCGTCAAGGTTCATGTTGTTCCACATCAGCAATAGGCCCCGTTTGGGGGCCACCCGGATGCCGGCCTGCGGAAACCAGGTCGCGCCGCCTTCCTCAACATCGTTGAGGTAGATCATGGCGGTCCAGGTGCGCTGTCCGCCATCCTTGATCACCCGTTTCCAGTAGGTCTCGCTTTCGAAGAAAAAGTCATGATGCGCGCGAAAATGCTGGCCGGGGGCATAACGCTGGCCCTGCATGGTCTCGCCGCAAAGCGGATCAAGCCCGAGTAGCACCGCAATCCCCTCATCGATGGGGCGGACATCGGGGGACCAGCGATCCATGTCGCAGCTTTCACTCGTCCTGAAATTTTCTTCAGGCTTGTCGGCAAGCAGGGTCGAAGGGCGCCTGTCGGCATCGATCAGCTCGATCACGCGCTTACAGCGGGCGGCATCGAGAAAATTGTCGCAATAGAAAACCTGAACCCCGTCAATCGCCACTTGCTGCACAGCAGGGTGCGCTGCCAGTCGTTCACCGACCTCCCGACCGATTTGCGCGCGGGTGGCAGAGGAAGCTTTTGATTTTTTGAAGGGGTTTAGCACCCAAGCAATGTGCCGCTAGGCACACAAAAAGCAAGGCCCGGTGGTTTCCCACCGGGCCCTGCCCCTCGTGACGAACGAGCGTTTGGATAGGGTTTACCAGAAAATATCGTAAACCGTATCAACGACTTGACCTGTACGAATATCAACAAGCAGCGCATCGTTGTAATAGCGCACCCATTCATACGGGCCATAGGCCGGGGGTAGACCGTAGAAACTCGGATCATCCAGCCAGTAATTTTGGTTGAACAAAATGCTGCTCAACGTGAACCCGATACCGAAGCGCCGATACCCGAAACCCCAGCCCGGTGGCGCATAATAGCGTGGCAGGCGGAAGTTGTTGCGGTTGAAGTTCCGGAAGTTCTGCCAGTTGTATTGCTGGTTCTGCCGCCAACCCCGATTCCAGTTGCCGCGATTGTTGAATTCGCGCCCGCGGAAATCATTGCCGCGATTGCGGTTCCCGAAATTCTGACCTCGGAAGCCCTGGTTGTTGTTGAAACCCTGGCCATTGTTGAACTGATTGCCGTTCTGGTCGAAGCGCCGGTCCTGCCGGAAGTCCTGCCGGTCGTCCCGACGGTCCTGCCGGAAGTCTTGCCGATCGTTACGGTCGTCCCGCCGGAAATCCTGCCGATCGTCGCGGCGCTCCTGCCGGAAGTCGCGGCGGTCATCGCGTTGCTGCACCTGCACCTGTGGGGGCACATTGTTCTGGTTCTGGAACGCGTTGCGATCAGCACGGCGGTCCTGGCGGAAATCCTGGCGATCCCGACCGCGATCCTGGCGGAATTCGCGACGCTGCTGCTGTTGGGCAATCGCCTGTTCGGTCGCCGGGATCGTAAACATCTGGCGCGGCTGACGAGGCGCCTGCTGCTGGTTCTGCTGCTGGACCTGTGCCTGAACTTGCGCTTGGACTTGGGCCGGGGCCTGAACTTGCGCCTGACGTTCCTGACGGCGCTCAAAACGCTGTTGCTGGACCATGCTCGCATCCGGGCCACGCTCTGCCGCGCGCTGCTGACGGAATGCACCGCGATCCTGTTGCGGCGAACCTTCGCTCATCTGGCGCTGGCCGCCGCCTTCGCGCATTTCATCCTGTGCCATGGCGGCGGTGGGGACCAGGGCGGATGCCGCCAGTAAGGTCACCAGTAACGATCTACGCATAAGTCCCTCCGATAAAGCCGCCGCACACGAAGACCGTGGAAGCGATGCCCCGTAATGGAACAGTCGCGATGAGCCGTTTCTGAATTGCTGTGTCAGCCAATTGAAAGGAATCTAGGGGCTGGGTGGCGTTGGCCTGGGATCGAACACCGGCGCATCCGGTGTGGGGTCGGCGCGGGCTTCTCCGGGATCAGCGGTCACGTCGATTGCAGCATCGCCTCGTTGGATGCGGGCCGCGAGCTGCACCGCTTCGACGATTCGGGGGTAAACGCCGCAACGACACAAATTGGTGATCGTTTTGCGGATATCCTCTTCGGACGGATTGCGGTTGGCCTTGATCAGCATCGCCGCGGCCATGATCATGCCCGGAATGCAGAAACCGCATTGCGGCACATTCTTCGCGATAAAGGCCTGCTGCACTGCGTGCGAGCGATCGCGCGAGAGCCCTTCGATCGTGGTGACGAACGTCCCCTCGATCGCGCCGATCGTTGCCTGGCAGGATCGCACCGCCTCGCCATCGATATCGACCGTGCACGCACCGCACTGCCCGGTGCCGCAGCCATATTTGGTGCCCGTCAGGTTCGATGCATCGCGTAGCGCCCAGAGCAAAGGCGTCTGCGGGTCCATCTTGTATTCGACCGGCTGATTATTGACGGTGAACCGGGTCATTAGGCGGCTGCTCCATCAAGGGGGCGGGGTGGGCTGGCCGTTGCCGATACCATACGCTTCCCATCGATGACGATCGGGCTCGCGACACCGGGAATGCCGCCGCGATCAATTGCCATGCCCCGCGCGATCACCTGCGGATCGGCGAATACCTCGTCAACCCGGTTGATCGGCCCGGCGGGAACGCCTGCCTGTTCGAGCGCCTCGTAAAGATCGGCTTTTGCCCAGGTCACGATGGTCGCGGTGAGTGCCGCGATCAGCGCGGCGCGGTTGGTGACACGGGCAGGGTTGGTGGCAAAGCGCGCATCGTCCGCCAGCGGCAGGCGCAGCACCTCACATAATTTGCGGAACTGTCCGTCATTGCCGACCGCGATGATCAGATCGCCGTCAGCACAGACGAAGGATTGATAGGGCGCAAGGTTCGCATGGCCATTGCCCATTCGGTGCGGCACCACGCCCGATGCCATCCAGTTGAGCGCCTGATTGGCGAGTACGGCCACCTGCGTATCCAGCAACGCCATATCGATATGCGCGCCGCTTCCGGTCGCATCGCGCTGGCGAAGCGCGGCAAGGATCGCGACTGCCGAATAAACGCCGGTGAAGATATCCGCATAGGCAATGCCCGATTTCTGGGGCGCACCGTCAGGCTCACCGGTCATCGACATGATGCCGCCCATGCCCTGAATGATGAAATCATAACCTGCACGGTGTGCATAGGGGCCGGTTTGGCCGAAGCCAGTGATCGAACAGGTGATCAGCCGAGGATTGATCGCGCTCAGGCTCGCATGATCGAGGCCATATTTGGCGAGACCGCCAACCTTGTAGTTCTCGATCACGACATCCGCTTCGGCGATCAAAGCGCGGACCTGCGCTTGGCCTTCCAGTGTCGTGATATCGATCGCGATCGATGATTTGCCGCGATTGGTCGAGTGATAATAGGCAGCGTCGAGATTGCTCCCGTCCGCCGCGATCATGAAAGGCGGTCCCCAATGGCGCGTGTCATCGCCCGCACCCGGCCGCTCGACCTTCACCACCTCGGCCCCGAGGTCGGCGAGCAATTGCCCGCACCACGGCCCGGCCAGGATCCGCGCCAACTCGACCACCTTGATGCCGGAGAGTGGGCGGATCACCAACGCATTTCCCCAATCGTCATCCCCGCGAAAGCGGGGACCCACGGATTGCGCATCAATCGTGACGGCACCGATCCATGGGTTCCCGCTTTCGCAGGAATGACGGCAGGGTGGGGAAGTAACCTCACGCCAAAGGCTGCCTGATCGCGTACACCACGTGCGGGGTCGACATGCCGGCCATGTCGAACACCGGCACCCGGTCCACCAGCAATTCGCCACCGATTTTTTCCATCGCCCGACGCGACCGGATGTTGGTTTCGCCCACCATGAATACCGCCGCATCGAACCAGCGCAGCGCGTGGGCAACCATCAACGTCTTGATCTCGCGGTTGGTAGCCCCGCCCCAATAGGTCCGCGCGAGGAAGGTCCAGCCGATCTCCACCTCGCCCGGCTCCACCCGGCTCCGATCATAGCGGCTCGATCCGATCACCGTGCCGCTCGCCCGGTCGCGGATCACCAGGCATCCGCCCGAGGCCATCGCATCGGCGAAAAACCGGCGGAACACCGGTTCCTGCCAGCGATCATGTGCCGGGTGCACCTCCCAGATCAGCGGATCGGCGGCGACCGCGAACAGCGCATCCCAATCCTCCGCCCGCAGCGGCGACAGCGATACCGTCGCCCCCGTCAGCGTCGGTTGGGGATCCCACGGAGTCTCCTCGCGCATCAGAACGCCGATATCCCCGTGATCGCGCGGCCAAGGATCAGCGCGTGGACGTCATGCGTGCCCTCATAGGTGTTCACGGTTTCAAGATTCATCGCATGGCGCATCACCTGATATTCGCCGGCAATGCCATTGCCGCCATGCATGTCGCGCGCGGCGCGGGCGATATCGAGCGCCTTGCCGACATTGTTGCGCTTGACGATCGAGACCATTTCCGGCGCGAATTTGTGCTGGTCCATCAACCGCCCGACGCGCAAGCTCGCCTGCAAGCCCATCGCGATATCAGTCTGCATATCAGCCAGCTTCTTCTGGAACAGCTGCGTCGCAGCCAGCGACCGCCCGAACTGCTTGCGATCGAGGCCATATTGGCGTGCGGCATGGAAGCAGAATTCCGCCGCACCCATCGCGCCCCAGCTGATGCCATAGCGTGCGCGGTTGAGGCAGCCGAACGGCCCCTTCAGCCCCTGCACCTCGGGCAGCAGCGCGTCTTCACCCACCTCGACCTCATCCATCTGGATCATGCCGGTGATCGACGCGCGCAGCGATAATTTGCCCTCAATCTTGGGCGCGCTCAGCCCCTTCATCCCCTTTTCCAGAATGAACCCGCGAATGCCGCCGCCATGTGCTTCGGATTTCGCCCAGACGATGAACACGTCGGCGATCGGTGCGTTCGAAATCCAGGTCTTCGCGCCGGAGATCAGATAGCCGCCATCGGTCTTCACTGCCTTGGTCGTCATCCCGCCGGGGTCGGATCCGGCATCGGGCTCGGTCAGCCCGAAACAGCCGATGAATTCGCCCGTCGCCAGCTTGGGTAGAAATTTGCGCTTCTGCTCTTCACTGCCGAACGCGTGGATCGGGTACATCACCAGGCTCGACTGCACTGACATCATCGATCGATACCCCGAATCGATCCGCTCCACCTCGCGCGCGACCAGCCCGTACGCAACATAGGATGCGCCGACGCCGCCATATTCCTCCGGCACCGTCGGCCCAAGCAGGCCGAGCGCGCCCATTTCTCGGAAAATCTCCGGATCGGTGGTTTCGTGCTGGAACGCGTCGATGATGCGCGGGGCGAGCTTATCCTGCGCATAAGCGGCAGCGGTATCGCGGATCATCCGTTCGTCCTCGTCGAGCTGATCGTCGAGGTTGAAGGGGTCTGCCCAGTCGAACCGGCCCATGGTGCTCATTGTCGTGGCTCCTGCAATCTTTCGGCTGCTCTTTAATCTTGCAGTCGATTTGTCTAGCCCCTCGCTCACCCTTTGTGTCCCCGCGAAGGCGGGGACCCAGTCTGTGCTCCCGCCTTCGCGGGAGCACATCGAGGACGGGAGAAAGACGCTGATATCACAATACCGCCCCATGCGCAGCGCGCTTTACCTCCCCGCCTCCAATGATCGTGCGATCGCCAAGGCCCGCACCTTACCCTGCGATGCGGTGATCCTCGATCTGGAGGATGCAGTCGCGCCGGAGATGAAAGCCACCGCGCGATCAGCGGCGGTGACGGCGTTCGGCGCGGGTGGCTTCGGCCAGCGGATGACGGTGCTGCGCGTCAACGGCATTGATACCGAATGGGGCATGGATGATCTGTTCGCGGCGGTGACGCTCGATATTGATGCGGTGCTGGTGCCGAAGGTGAACGGCCCCGATGATATTGCGCGCTACAATGCGGCGCTCGACCTCGCCCGGCCCGGCGTGCAGCTATGGGTGATGATCGAGACGTGCCTGGCGGTGGGGCAGTTGCAGGCGATCGCCGATTGCGCACCGCACACGCGGCTCGGTGGATTCGTGATGGGCACCAATGATCTCGCGCTCGAAATGCGCAGCAAGATGGCGCCGGACCGGGCGACCTTGCTGCCGATCTTGACGCTGGCGCTCGCCGCCGCGCGCTCCCGCAGGCTGATCGCGCTCGACGGGGTGTGCAACGATTTCAGCGATCTCGATCGGTTCACCGCGGAGGCCGAGCAGGGGCTGGTGCTCGGCTTCGACGGGAAGACATTGATCCATCCGGCTCAGATCGATCCCTGCAACGCGGTGTTTTCGCCAACGCCCGACGAAATCGCCAAAGCGCGCAGCATCAGTGCAGCATTTGCCCTGCCGGAGAACGCGGGAAAGGGCGCGATCCGCCTCGACGGACGGATGGTCGAGCGGCTTCATCTGGTCGAGGCGGAACGGTTGTTAGCGATGGTTGCGGCAATCGGGTGAATCCGCGCATTGCGCTCGCTGCCGCCTTGTGGTGAGGTGCAACCGCGCAGGAGAGAAACTGAATGGCGTCCGTAATCGACAAAGCGTCCACTTTTCCCTCTCCCCCTGCGTTGCCCGTTGTCGGCCATCTGCACCACATCATCCGCCAGGGCCTGATCGGCTATTTGTTGCACGCCGGGCGCGATTTTCCCGAGGGCATCTTCAAGCTGAAATTCGGCAGCCGGGTCGGGCTGTTCGTCACTGATCCCGATCTCGTCGCCGAGCTGTGCGATGAAACGCGCTTCCGCAAGATGCCGGGACCGGGCCTGCGCGTCGTCCGGCGTTTCGCGGGCGATGGTCTGTTCACCGCGTTCAGTGAGGAGGAGAATTGGGGTAAGGCGCACCGTATTCTGCTCCCCGCGTTCAGCCAGCGCGCGATGAAGGGCTATTTCGACATGATGCTGGAGGTGGCGGACCAGCTCGTCGCCAAATGGTCGCGCCTGTCGGGCCCGCTTCACGCTCGATTCGATCGCGGTCGCGGGCTTCGGGCACCGCTTTAGCAGCTTCGAGATGGAAGAGCTCGATCCGTTCCTTGAGGCGCTTGGCCGGGCACTCGGCGAATCGCTCAACATGATCACCCGGCTGCCGATGCAGCAACGCTTCGCCAAGAAAGCCGAGCGTCAGTTCGAGGCCGATATCGCGCTGATGAACGCGCTGGTCGACGGCATCATCGCCGAACGCCGCGCGCATCCGAATGACGGGAAGGATCTGCTCAACCTGATGATCGCGGCGGCCGATCCCGAGACCGGGGAGACGCTCGACGACATCAACATCCGCTACCAGGTGCTCACCTTCCTGATCGCGGGGCATGAGACGACGTCGGGGATGCTGACGTTCGCGCTCTATCATTTGCTGCGTAATCCGCATGTGCTGGCGCAGGCCTATGCCGAGGTCGACCGCGTGCTGCCCGGCGATACCCGGCCGGATTATGCGCAGAACGCGCAATTGGTGGTGATCGAGCGCATCCTAAAGGAAGCGCTCCGCCTTTGGCCGACTGCGCCCGCCTTCACGCTGGCGCCGTTCGAAGATACGAGCATCGGCAACGGCAAGTGGAACCTGCGCAAGGATCGCCCTGTCAACGTTTTCTCGCCCGGCCTCCACCGCTTCCCCGGCGCCTGGGCGAACCCCGATGAGTTCGATATCGATCGCTGGTTGCCAGAGAATGAGGCGAAGCATCACCCGCACAGCTACAAGCCGTTCGGCAATGGCGAGCGCGCGTGCATCGGGCGGCAGTTCGCGATGGTGGAGGCCAAGCTCGCGCTCGCCATGATCCTGCAGAAATTCGCGATCGGCGATCCGCATATGTACAAATTGCGGATCAAGGAAACGCTGTCGATCAAGCCCGATCAGTTTTTCATGCGGGTGCGGCTCCGCGCGCCGCATGAACGCATGTCTGTCGCGCCCGCCACCAAGGTGCCAACCGAAACCGCGCCTGCCGCGACCGTTTCCGGCAATGGCCAGCGGTTCAGCGTGCTCTATGGCACCAGCCTCGGCACTGCGCGTGACATTGCCGAGGAAATCGCCGAGCGCGCCAGCGTCGATGGCTTCGAAACCGCGGTGCGATCGATGGACGAGGCGTTCATCGCCGGGCATCTGCCTGAGGACAAGGTGATCGTCATCGTCACCGCCACCTATAATGGCCGCGCACCCGACAGCGCGGTGGAGATCGAACGGCTGATCGATTCGGGGCAAGTGGATACGCTCGATTGGAGCGGCGCGAAGTTTGCGGTGCTCGGCATCGGCAACAGCCAATGGCCGAACTATCAGCATTTCCCCAAGCGCATCGACGATACGATCGCGTCGCTCGGCGCGACCCGGCTGGTGCCGCGCGGCGAGGCTGACGGGCAGGGCGATTTCGATGGCGCGGTCGCCAGCTTCGTTCGCGATCTGTGGAAGGCGTTGGGCAGCGAGGTTGCACCGTCCGAACAGCGCTCTACCCTGTCGCTCCAGCCTGTCGACGCTGCCGCCACCCGCGCGCAGGTGCTGCCCGAACATGCCCAGCGGCTGGAGATCGTCGCGAACGAGGAAATGGTCCTCCCCGCCGAAGGCTTGTGGGATTTCGCCATCGAGCCGCCGCGCCCCTCGACCCGCTTCATTCGGATCAGGCTGCCGGAGGGGCAGCGGTATCACGCCGGGGATCACATCGCGGTCTATGCCCAGAACCGACCAGAACTGGTGGAGCGCGCTATCGCGCGGCTGGGGCTCGACGGCGCGACGCAGTTGCGGATTGACGCCCAGGGCGGCCGTTTCCGCCATTTGCCGCTCGGCCAGACAGTGACGGTGCAGCAATTGCTCGCCGAGTTCGTCGAATTGTCCGACACGCTCCCGCGTCGCGCGCTCGCGGCGATCGGCGAACAGACGCGCTGCCCAAATACCAAGAAGGAACTGGCGCGGCTGGAAGGCGCGTTCGATTCCGAAATCGCGGCGAAGCGGCTCAGCATCCTCGACCTGCTCGATCTTCACCCGGCCGCCAAACTGTCGCTCGACAGCCTGGTCGAACTCTCCTCCGCCATCGCGCCGCGTTTCTATTCGATCGCGTCATCGCCTTTGGTCGATCCGAGCATCGCCGATTTGATCGTCGGCACGATGGAGGCCCCCGCCTGGTCCGGCCTTGGCGAGCATCGCGGCTTTGCATCCAGCTATATGCAGCGGGTGATGCCCGGTGATGCCGTGTTCGGCTATGTCCGCCGCCCCAATCCCGCCTTCGCACCGCCCGCTGACCCGGCTACGCCGATGATCCTGATCGGCCCCGGCACCGGCTTTGCGCCACTTCGTGGTTTCATCGGCGAGCGTGCCGCGCAAAAGGCGGCGAGCGCTGAGGTTGCTAAATCGCTCCTCTTCTTCGGTTGCCGCCACCCCGATCACGACTGGTATTGCCGGACCGAGATGGAGGGCTGGGCGAAGGACGGCGTGATCGAACCCTTCGTCGCCTTTTCCGCCGTCAGCGATTTCAAATGGCGTTATGTGCAGGACGCGATGTGGGATGCGCGCGATCAGCTATGGGCCGCGATCGAGGGCGGCGCGCACATCTATGTCTGCGGCGATGGCAAATTCATGGCGCCTGCGGTACGCGATGCCTTGATCCGCATCGCGGTAGACAAGCAGGGTGGGGATCATGCCAGCGGATCCGACTGGCTTGAGGCAATGATCGAACAAGGGCGCTTCCATCAGGACGTATTCGGGTTCGGGAAGTAACAAATAATCCTCCCCGGCACGGGGAGGGGGACCGCGAAGCGGTGGAGGGGGCGTGCCGCGAATGTAGCGCTGGTGACGAGCCCCCTCCACCAATCGCTGAAGGAGCGATTGGTCCCCCTCCCCATACTGGGGAGGAATAAGCGGGGAGGAAGCAATGCTACAATTGTCAGGCCAGGACGCGTCGTTCGTCTATCTGGAAACGCCGCACACGCCGATGCATATCGGCTCGGTCGGCATTTATGATCCGTCGACCGCGCCGGGTGGGTTCGTGCGGTTCAAGGATATCCTGAAATTCATCGAAAGCCGCCTCGGCAGCGCGCGGAGTTTCCGCCAGCGGCTGGTGCGGGTGCCGTTCGATCTCGATCATCCATACTGGATCGAGGACCCCGAATTCGACATCGAATTCCATGTCCGCCATATCGCGCTTCCCAAGCCGGGCGACTGGCGGCAGCTTTGCATCCAGGTCGCGCGGCTGCATTCGCGGCCGATGGACCTCGCCAAGCCGCTTTGGGAGTTCACGATCGTCGAGGGGCTCGACAATGTCGAGGGCCTGCCGCCCGGCTGCTTCGCGCTCGTCTCGAAAGTGCATCACGCCGCGATCGACGGCATGTCGGGCGTCGAAATGTCCGCTGCCGTGCATGATCTCGACGCCAGCATGCGCCCGCGCGAGGTGAAGGACAGCTGGTCGCCCGAAAGCATGCCCAATGTCGCCGAACTGCTGATGCGCAGCTATTTCAATTCGCTGCGCCAGCCGATGCGCGTCGCCGAGACGATCGGGCGCTCGCTGCCCGGCATGGCCAAGCTGACGATGAGTGTCAGCAAGGGGGAGATCAGCATCGCGAACACCAAGCTTGCCCCCAAGACGCGCTTCAACGGCAAGGTCGCCGCGCACCGCGTGTTCGATGCGGCACCGTTTCCGTTGAAGGATATCCGCGCGATCAAGGATGCGGTGCCGGGCGCGACGGTGAACGACGTGATCCTCGCGATCGTCGGCGGTGGCCTTCGCGGTTATCTGGAGGCCAAGGGCGAATTGCCCGCCGAATCACTCACCGCGATGGCGCCGATTTCGGTGCGCGCGGAAGGGGAGAAAGCCGCGCTCGGCAATTTGGTGTCTGCCATGGTGGTCGGACTGGGCACGCATATCGACGACCCACTTGAACGCCTCGCGCATGTCCATGCCGAAGCTGCCAATTCCAAGGCAATGACCGGCGCGGTCGGCGCGCGTACACTCACCGATTATAGCCAGCTCATCCCCTCGGGCCTCGCCGGACTCGCCGCGCGGCTTTATACACGGGTGGGCGCAGCCAACGCGCATGCGCCCGTCTTCAATTGCGTGGTCACGAACGTGCCGGGCAGCCGGGTGCCGCTCTATTTCTGCGGCGCAAAGATGGTAGCCATGTACGGGCTTGGCCCGGTGTTCGATTCGATGGGGCTGATCAACACGATCTACAGCTACACCGATACAATCGCGATTTCCTTCACCTGTGATCGGGTGATGATGCCCGATCCCGATGGCTATGCCGCGTCGCTGCGTGAGGCTTTTGAAGCACTTAAGGTCGCGGCGGCGAACCCGGTACCGCCCGCCGTCCCGGTTGCGGCCAAACCCAAAGCTGCGGTAAAGAAAGTCCCAGCCGCCAAGCCGAAGGCCGTGGCGGAACCTGCTGCCAAAGCCAAAACCCCTGCTGCCCCGCGCAAGCGCGCAGCCAAAGCGAAGGAACCCGCATAATGGCCGATACCAAGAACACCGCTGACAAGCTGAAGGACACGATCAACGACCGCATCGTTGAGCCCGCCAAAAAGGCAACCGAAGCGATGCGCGAAACCAGCGCCAAGCTCGCCGAAAGCGGCTCGACCGTCGGCATGAAGCTGCTCGATCAGGCTGAGGAAAACACCCGCGAGGCCTTCGCCGCGATGCGCGCTGCGGCCAAGGCGAAGGATCTGACCGAAGTGATGAAGGTCCAGGGCGATTTCATCCGCGAACAGGGCAGCCGCAGCATGACCCAGGCCCGCGAAATCGGCGACCTGATCGTGCAGTTCGGCAAGGACGTAGTGACGCCGCTGACGCCGAAGAAGTGAGGTGACTTCCACCCCTCCCCTTCAGGGGAGGGGTCGGGGGTGGGGGCTGTCAGTCTCACCGAGGCCGACTTGCGTGGGGGCAGCCCCCACCCCAACCCCTCCCCTTAAGGGGAGGGGCTTTTTGGTCTTGAAGGACAGCCCATGACCCTCGCCGCGCAAACCCCGGTCACCTTCATCATCACCCGCGACCGCAAAATCGCAGAACCCTTCTACCGCGACACCCTCGGTCTGCCGTTCACCGCCGATGATGGCTTCGCCGCGGTGTTCGACCTCGCCGGCGTGCCGCTCCGCATCACTGAAGTCCCCGGCCACACACCGGCAGCACACCCGGTGCTCGGCTGGCAGGTGGCCGATATCGTCGCGACCGTCACTGCGCTGCGCGATCGCGGCGTTGTGTTCACGATCTACGAAGGCATGGGCCAGGACGCGCTCGGCATCTGGACCGCCCCGGACGGCAAAGCCAAAGTTGCGTTCTTCAATGATCCAGACGGCAACGCACTGAGCCTGACGCAGGCCTGATCGTTCGCTGATGAGCATCGATCAAACGCAGTCGGATGGCGTCGTCGTGCTGACGATAAACCGCCCGCCGGTAAACGCCCTCGACATCGAAACGGTCGAACGACTGCGCGATCTCGCCATCGGCATGGCCGCCGCGCCGCCGATCGGGGTTTTGCTCAGCGGTGCCGGACAATGTTTCAGCGCGGGCGTCGATACACGGGCTTTTGGCACGTACACGCCACCGGATCGGGCGCGAATGATCCTCGCCATTTCGGCGATGATTACCGCACTTTACGCGCTGCCATGCCCTGTCGTTGCCGCCGTGAGCGGCCACGCGCTTGGCGGCGGGTTCGTGCTGATGCTTGCCGGTGACGTTCGGATTGCGATCGACGATGACAAGGCAAAACTAGGGCTGACCGAAGCCAAGGCCGGGGTACCCTTTCCCGCAGCCCCACTAGAGATCATCAAAGCCGAACTCGCTCCCGAACTCCTGCGCCGATTGACGCTGACCAGCCAGACCATGCCGCCAGCGGCGTTGCACCAACTCGGGGTGATTGATGGACTGTGTTCGGCGGACGATCTGCTGGCGACAGCTGAAGCGCGTGTGCGCCAGCTCGCCGATCAACCCGCCTTCGGGTTGGTGAAACAACAGATTCGCCGCGATACGCTCGCCCGGCTCCGCGCGATTGTCGCATCGGGGCAAGATTCGTTGATCGAGGCATTGGCGCGGGGGTGATCGATTAAGGGCGGAGGGTAAGGGCTGGAGAGTTCCTCTTCCGTCATTGCGAGCGCAGCGAAGCAATCCAGCTGTGCGGCGATAAGATTACTAACCTTTTCGTCACCCCGGATCCTTCGACGGGCTCTGGAGAGCCTTGATCCGGGGTCCCGCTTCTCTGCGGCGTGGAACAGGCAGCTGGACCCCGGGTCAAGCCCGGGGAGACGGCTATATCAGGGAGTAAAACCGACCCCTCACGCATGCCCCGCAAACGGGTACACAAGCGGCCGCAGCCCGCTTTCGCGTTCGAACGGGTGCCAGTCACCTTCGTCCTGCGCCAGTCGGTCGGCGACCGCGTAAAGCACCGCCGGGTTCACGCCCAATCCGCAATGGCTGCCGTGCACTTCGATATTGTCGGTCTCCGCACCGCGCGGCTCGACGCAGTTCTGCCACGCCACGATACCGTCTTCCTTGGTGTAGATCGCGGTTGATGGCACCGGTGGTGCCATCGCGCTCTCGCGCAGCTGCTCCCGTGTGGCGTGATCGTCAATCTTCTGGCCGGTCAGCATTTCGTACGCGCGCCATACATTGGTGGCCTTGGGCGTTCCGGCAAAGGGCGAGCCGAGCGAGATCACCTGGCGCACGGCATCGGGCAGCCGCCGTGAGAGCTGGCGTGCCATCACGCCGCCCAGGCTCCAGCCGATCAGGCTGACGCGCTTGCCGGTTTCATGGTGGATTTCGTCCAGACGGGCGATCAGCTTCTCGCCTTCCCAGCCAATCGCCTTTGGCCCCAGATTGCGGCCAAGTTCCCAGGCATGGGTGTGATAGCCGAGCCCGGTCAGGAAGCGACGGAGCAATGTCGTTGAAATGTCGCTGGTCACGAACCCGGGAAGGACCATCACCGGATGGCCGTCCCCGCGCTTGGACATGGCCAGCAACGGGGCAGCGGGGGCGAGCGAGGTGAGCTCGGCAATTGCGCGCGGCAGCTCGGTCAGCGCAAGCAGCAGCGAAGGCGGGCTTACATCCGCTTCGGGGTAAAACTGGGTAGCCATAAACGTGTCTCCTGTCGTCCCGGGATCAATGCCCGGCTGCTTTCATTGTTCATTCGGTCCAACCAAAGGCTTCGTGACTCGCGGCGATCGCGCCCAAGCGTAAACTGAGTATCACCAAGTCATGAAATTGCCCCGAACGGTCGCAAACATGGTCTCTCAGCATGGCTTCGCCCCGAAAACCGAGCGATTCGAACAAACTGACCGATCCGGTCTGGTCCGGCGTCATCTGCGCGACCAGCTTGGTTGCGCCGTGCGCATGTGCGATTGCAAAGATTGCCTCGAGTAAATCGCGTCCCAGCCCGGCGCCGCGCCGATCGGGGGAGACGAGCAGCCGCACCTCGCCAACATGCGGGCTCCAGCTGAAGGGATCGCGCACCAGCGCCGCGGTACCGACGATCTTGCCGTCATCTTCTGCTACCAGGCTGTCGATCGTGCCCTCGCCGACGGCCTGCGCCCAGGCCTCAATCACGCGCGGATGCTGCACATCACGGCTCAGGAACAACAGGTCATGATCGGGCAGGGTGGCGGTAAAGGCGAGCATTGCCGCCTGATCGCTTGCCTCGAAACGGCGGATACTGTGGCTCATGTCGAACGCTCCGAAAGCCAGTCTGTCAATTTGGGCCAAAGCCGCTTGATGGCATTGCCGCCCGCGACCAGGCTCACATGCCCGCCCTTCAGCTCGACGGCTTCCTTGTCCGCCGAACCGACCATCTCGATCAGCGGGGCGGACGCGGCCGAGGGGACGATATGATCGTGTTGCGCGGTGACATGGAGGAACGGCGCGGTGATCGCCCCCAGATCGACTTTGCGCCCCGCCACCGTCATCGTGCCGTTGTAGAGCTCGTTGCCCCACATCAGCTGTTTGGTCGTTTCGCGGAAATATTCGCCCGCCAGCGGCAGCATGTCCGCGGCCCAGCGATCGAACATACGGAATGACTTCACGAACTCGTCGTTCCACATATTGTCGTAGAGCCGGAAATTGGCGACCATCCGCGCGCCGGGACGCAGCATGTCGAACGCTGTATACAGATAATCCGCCGGGCAGTTGCCGAATGTATCGACCAGCCGGTCGACATCGAAGAAGCGCTGGTCTGACCAGGCCTGGAACATCTCCATCTTGCTGAAGTCAACCGGCGTGGTGAAGCACACCAGGTTCTTCATCGGCGCTTCGGGGTGGAGCCCGGCCCACAGCACCGACAGCGCACCGCCGAAACAATAGCCGACGATGGTGAAATCCTCCTCGCCGGTTTCCTGCTGCACCCGCTCGATCGCGCTGGGCAGGAAATCGAGGACATAATCGGCAATGCCCAGATGCTTCTCGTCAGCGCGCGGCGCTTCCCAATCGAGCATGAACACATCGTATCCGGCGCGTAGCAGATATTCGACCAGGCTCTGCCCCGGCACCATATCGAAAATATAGCCGCGATTGGTGGTCGCCATCACCAGCAGCAACGGTACCCGGTACACTTCGTCTGACATCGCACGATAATGATACAGGTTCATCGTGCCGCGCTGGATCAGCCGATCCTTGGGGGAGGCGCCCAGCACGGGGGCGGACGACACGAAATAGCCGAGACCCTTGATGTTACGCTTCAGCGCACGATCGAATTCCACCCGCGCCTGTTCGACGATTCCGGGCAATTCAGCCGTGCGCCCGCCGTCGCTCACCCGGCCGCCTTTGTCGAAGGGGCCTTGGCCGCAGGCGGCTTGCGCGTTCGTTTAGGCTTGGGGCGTTCCGGGATCACGGACACACCGGCCTGAGCCGCCATCATCGCTTCGATCCGGTCAACCGTCGCCTCAATCCGGTGGAGTCGCGCCGACAGATCGGCAACTTCGGCCTTGGTCGGCATGTTGGCGGCGTCAAGCGCGCGCTCCATCATGTCGGTGCGGGCTTCCTTCAGCTTCATATTGGCGGCGTTAGCCCCGTGCATCAGCCGGGTGAACTCACCGCTTTTCATCATGTTGCCGCCAAATTCGTTGGCCATTGCCTCCCATTGGCCCAGCATTTCGCGAAACAATGCC